>JAQXXN010000228.1 GCA_029226085.1 Thermoflexaceae bacterium | reverse complement strand
GCATCGATTCCAACGGAACCCTGACGGTAAATGGCGGTGAAATTATCATCGAAGGTCCTGAAAACAGTGGAAACGGAGCCCTTGATTATAACCAGTCGGCAGTGATAACCGGCGGAACAGTAGCCGCCTTTGGCTTTAACGGTATGGCACAAAACTTTGGTTCCGACTCCACCCAGTGTTCCATTCTCGTAAGCCTTTCAACTACACAGGCTGCCGGAACTAAAGCATTCCTTACCAATGCATCCGGTGATATCATAATGGAATATACACCTTCCAAAAGTTACAACAGTATCTTAATCAGCACGCCTGATATCAAAACCGGCGAAACCTACACTTTAACTGCTGGCGCAGAAACTGCCTCCATCGAAATGACTTCCACAATCTATGGTTCCGGCATGGGTTCCATGGGCGACCGTGGCGGTATGGGAAGTCATGGCGGCATAAATCCTGATGAAATGACGCCGGACGGTTCAATGCCGGAGGGCATGCGTCCGGGCGGCGGCATGAAACCGGACGGTACGATGCCGGATGGTACAATGCCGGACGGTTCTGCCTGGGATGGCACATTTCCGAAAGACACTGGAAACCGTAACAATCATGCATATCCGCAAAATGATACAAATTCAAAAGAAACAGGCAATAATTTAAATTAAGCTCCTTACAAAAACTCCCCATATTAAGAAACTGCATTCCTTCATGCAGCCTTCCTTAATATGGGGAGTTTTATTATTATTTTCTTTTCTACTTTTCAAATAGACGGTTAATCAGCGTATATCCTTCTTCTACAAAAATTCCGCTTTCCTTTCCGCATTTCTCATTATAATCCAGCGTTCCGTTCTTCTTATCCGAACTGTCATAAAGCATGTATGGAATCGGATTGCTTGTATGAGTACGAAGACGCACCGGTGTCGGATGGTCTGGCATGATAAGCATTCTGAAATCCTCACCGGACTTTTCAAATGCATCAATTACTCTCTTTATAATTCTTTCATCCAAAAACTGAATTGCCTGAATCTTTCTTTCATAACTTCCCTGATGTCCCATTTCATCCGGAGCTTCCACATGAATATATGCGAAATCATATCCGTCAGAAAGAAGTGCTTTAATTGCTGCATCCGCTTTTCCTTCGTAATTGGTGTGAAGGGAACCGTCAGCACCTTCTACCACAACAACCTTCATTCCTGCTCCTACCGCAATACCCTTCAGCAAATCCACAGCTGAAATCATGACACCTTTTTTGTGGTTCTTTTCTTCGAATGAAGTTACACACGGCTTTGTTCCTGCTCCCCAGAACCAAATGGAATTGGCAGGATTAAGTCCTTTTTTCATACGTTCCACATTAATCGGATGGTTAGAAAGAATATCATAACTCTTCTTCATCATCTCACGAAGGACTGCATCCTGTGGAAGATATTCTCCAATGACCTTACCAAGAATATCGTGCGGTGGTGTAAGCGGCACTACCTCACCCTTATCCCATATGGTAAGATGACGGTAGCTCGTCCCTACATAGAACTTGTAAGTATCATTTTCCAGTTCCTTACGGACTGCATCCAGAAGAATTGCTGCGTCTTCCGTTGAAATTTCACTGGAACTGTGATCAATAATTGTCTTTTCTTCATATGGCTTATCATCCGTTGATACTGTTACGATATTACAACGAAGTGCAACATCCGTAGTTTTCATGTCCACACCGATACTTAACGCTTCAAGCGGTGAACGCCCCGTATAATACTGTCTTGGATTATATCCCAGAACAGCCAGATTTGCCGTATCACTTCCCGGTGACATTCCTTCCGGTATGGTATGTACCATTCCTATTTCCGACATCTTGGAATATTTATCCATGGTCGGTGTGTCTGCATATTCAAGTGGCGTTTTGCCACCCAGTTCCTCAATTGGCTCATCAGCCATTCCGTCTCCTAAAACTACAATATATTTCATGATATCCTCCAAATTACCACAGTCTGATACGGTTCTCCACACAGCCAAGGACTGCCGCAGCATTTTCAAATCTGCCTTCTTCCATAACCTCTGTCACAACGGCAAATTCATCATTTACATTTTCCAGTTCTACTACCCGCACATTACCAAATGCTTCCTTAACAGCACCCAGCTTCTCAGCCTTGCTTCCTTTAATTCTTACATAAAATGCACGGGATGTCTTACTGATATCAACAAGCTCCTGTTTTTCCCTGCTCCAGAAGGACATAATATTGGTTCCAAGATGCTTTGCACAATCCACCACATCCGTTACAACTGCACTTGCAGTAGGAAGTTTACCGGCACCTGCACCGATAAATGTTACATCTCCTACCATATTTCCTGTGATGTGAATACCGTTAATAACGTCATTTACGGAATACAGCGGATGATCCGGCGTAATCAAAAACGGAGCTACAATCGCATATACCTTGTCCGCCTCTTTACGGCTCATTCCAATTAGTTTAATGGAACGTCCAAGCTTTTCTGCATATTTAAAATCCATATCTGTAATCTTTGTAATTCCTTCTGTATGAATGTCCTCAAAATCTACCTGAAAACCATATGCCAATGAGGAAAGAATTGCTATCTTACGGCATGCATCATACCCCTCCACATCTGCTTCCGGATTTCTTTCTGCATATCCTTTTTCTTGTGCTTCTCTGAGGACTGTATCAAAAGGAAGTCCTTCCTTATCCATTTTTGTCAGAATATAGTTGGTTGTACCGTTAAGAATTCCTGCAATCTCCTTAATTTCATCTGCCGTAAGAGACTGATTGAGCGGTCGAATTACCGGAATACCTCCGCCAACACTTGCTTCGAACAGGAAATTAAGCTTCTTTTCCCTTGCAATCTCAAGAAGTTCTGCGCCATGCTTTGCAACCAGTGCTTTATTGGATGTCACTACGCTCTTGCCGCTAAGAAGCGCCCTCTTTACAAAGGTATATGCTGGTTCTACACCACCCATTACTTCTACCACTACATTTACCGTAGGATCATCCAGAATAATATTTACATCATGAACTATCTTTTCCTGAATCGGATCTCCCGGAAAATCCTTAAGATCCAGAACATATTTCACGTTAATCTGAGTTCCTGCCTTTTTGTTAATTGACTCCTGATTTGTATTAATGACTTCCACAACTCCGGAACCAACCGTTCCATAACCTAATATACCGATATTTACCATTTCTTCCTCCATCTTACCCACTTTTTCTTTAAATCAAACGACTCCTCATGCCGTATATTTAACTTCTATTCCCGCGATAAAATCTTCAGATAATGAACTCCATTCAGATGTTCAATTTCCCCAATCATCCGCGATGAATCTCCCGTCTCACTTAAAATATCCACGCTTAAGGTCAGGGATGCAATTCCATTAATTGGAATTGTCTGATGAATCGTCAGGATATTTGCCTTGTATTCTGCAATTTTTCCAAGTACCTGAGATAGTAGTCCCGGTTCATCATCAATCTGAATAACAAATGTGATGGTTTTCCCACGGGTGTTATCCCGAAACGGAAAAATATCATCCTTATACTTATAAAAGGAGCTTCTACTAAGCTCCACCTTGTCCGTGGCTTCCTGCACGGTCATCGCCCTCTGTGACTCAAGCAGCCGTTTTGCCTCGACTACCTTGAGAAGAACCTCCGGGAGTGCCTTCTGCTTCACCACATAATAATTATCTTTTTCCTGCATAAAATGCCCTTTTCCATATAAAATAGCGGGAATTTGTTTTTCTTAGAAATACAGATGTTTTTCCCACAAAGAATCTTAACACAGATGGAGGATTAATGCAACTGGTGATTTTATAATTATTGTAACATTTCCCGATACACACCCACATTATACACAAAAAGCCGCATACAACGGCACTGTATACACATTGTCATTTATCCCAAAATTTTTTTCCGAAAATCGCATCACTTTTTCAGGCTGATACATCTTATTAAAATGTTTCAAACTTTTTGCGCTTACATTCTCACCAGACTTTACTTCTATGGGAATAACTCTTCCTTCCTTCTGGATAAGAAAATCCACTTCTGCAGTCGGTAAATCCGATGTCCAGTAATATAAATCATACCCGCCTGCTTTTAACGTCTGCGCCATGTAATTTTCTGCCAATGCACCACGATATATTTCCGAAAGTTCATTGCGGACAATATTCTCCATGGTAACACCGCTAAAAGCCGACAGTAATCCCACATCAGAAAGATATAACTTAAAGGCTGACACGTCCCGAAAAGCAGCAAGCGGCATATCTCCCCTAGAAGTGCGCTCACAGGATATTACTACCCCGGAAAAAATCAGCCATGCAATGGAATCACCAAATAAGCCTGCGGTTGCGCCTTTCCGTATCAATTTATACTGAAACTTTTTGTTTTCCTTTGCAAGCTGTGCCGGCATTGACAAAAAAGCATTTCTTATTTTTGTGCTTTCACTGTCACTGGTGTATTTCGCCATGTCAGCCGTATAGGAATTCAAAATCATATTCTGGACTTCCGGCACATTAATCATGGATTCTCTTTCCATGTATTGATTAATTGCTGCCGGCATTCCGCCTATATACAGATATCTCCGGTACCATTCCAGTAACTCCAGATGTGTTGCATGCGGCATTTCCTGCATCGTGTCAAAATGTTCCCGTATCATGCTGACAAGATACTCCTTACCCACAGCACGTAAAAATTCATCAAATCTCATTGGATACAGTGTTTTCATTATCACCTTTCCTACCGGAAAAGAAAATTTTTCGCAGTTAATTGCCACACCAAGAAGACTCCCCGCTGCAACAACATGATACTCCGGCGCTTCTTCACAAAAATACTTCAGAGAAGTAAGTGCCCTCTCACATGCCTGAATTTCATCAAAGATAAGCAGCGTCTCATCCGGAATAATTTTCTGACTAAAATATTCTTCCAGCATGCGGATAATTCTTTCCGGCTGAAGTTCTCCTTCAAAAAAGTCAGTAATTCCCTGCATACGCTCGAAATTTACATAAATTGTATTTTTAAAGTACCGGTCACCAAACTCCCGTAAAATATACGTTTTTCCAACCTGCCGAACGCCATATAAAACCAATGGCATCCTATCTGCTTTCATATTTCTCCATGCCAAAAGCTCACTCATGATATTCCGTTCCATACATTTTCTTCCTCTTACTGATATTTGATGAAGTAATTATAAATTAAAAAAGACTTTTTTTCAAGAAAAAGTCATTTCAAAATGATTATTTCTTAAAAAAAAGTCATTCTCAAGTGATTTATTTACATTTCCCTTCCAAATACACTTGCAAGATACCTTAAATCCTGCTTCTGCTTTTCACCCAAAGCTCCTTTTTGCATACGCCATTTCCAGTTAACTCCCAAGGATGATGGAAGATTCATTCTCGCACTGTTATCCAGCTTTAAGATATCCTGTGTCTGGAAAATAACCACATTGGCAATACTTCCGTATGCCAGACGGAATACCTGGTCTACCATCTTTCTCTTATCCCTTGTATCAAGATAATCATATGCATAACCAAGTTCCCAGTCATTATGATCCTGGAAATATCCAAGCAGTGTTTCATTATCATGGGTTCCGCCATAGACCACACAGTTTGATGTCTTGTAATTATGTGGAAGATGGACATTTTTCCTGTCACCGCCAAATGCAAATTCCAGAACCTTCATGCCCGGATATTCATTGGCATCAAGAAGCTCGGTTGCTTCCGGAATCTCTACGCCAAGATCCTCTGCAATAATCTTTTTATCACCGATTGCTGCATTAATGACATCCGTCAGCTTCTTTCCCGGTCCCTTTTTGTATTCACCATGTCTTGCATCCGGATCTTCTGCCGGAATTATGTAATACTTAACCACTCCAAGAAAATGGTCAATACGGATAATGTCATACATCTGTGCTGCGGCTTTCATGCGCCTTGCCCACCAGGCAAAACCGTTTTTCTCCATTTTCTCCCAGTCATAAAGCGGATTGCCCCACTTCTGTCCAAGATCGGTAAATGCATCCGGCGGAACGCCTGCCACCTTGGTCGGTGTCAGATTCTCATCCAGCACAAATTCATCACTGTTGACCCATACGTCCGAACTGTCAAATGCCACATAAATCGGAATATCTCCAATTACCTCAATTCCTTTTTCATTGGCATATGCCTTTAACTTATCCCACTGTTCAAAAAACTTAAACTGGAGAAATTTATAAAAATCAATGTCATCCGAAAGCATTTCCGTATATTTTTGGACTGCCTCCGGCTTACGAAAACGGATATCGTCCTCCCAGAGAGACCAGTCTGCATGATTATAATGCAGTTTTACTGCCATAAACAGACCATAATCCTCAATCCAATAAGCATTTTTCTCAAGAAACTCCTTGTATTCCGGGGTTTCCTTATGGTTACTGTTCTTATAAGCCTGCCTTAATACTTCGTACCGTGCCTCAAACATTTTGTCATAGGAAATGCTGCAAGGGTCATTACCCCAGTCAAACCTTTCCACATATTCTTTTGTTAAAAGACCCTCTTCAATCAGCGTATCAAGGTCAATAAAGTACGGATTTCCTGCAAAAGTGGAGAATCCCTGGTATGGACTGTCGCCAAAGCTTGTCGGTCCAAGCGGCAGCACCTGCCAGTATTTATGATTACATTCTCTTAGGAAATCCACAAACTCATAGGCATCCCTGCCCATTGTTCCAATTCCGTATGGTGACGGCATGCTGCTGATTGGCATTAGAATTCCGGCACCTCTTTCAAATGTCTTCATGCTTTATTCCAAATCCTCTTTTAATTTTTTCACGTCTTCCATTTCCTTTTCACTTAACAGATAATTAATATCCATAAGCACTATCAGGCGTCCGTTGACATTTGCCACCCGTTCCATGAATCTGGTATTATCATTCATGACAATATCCGGCATTTTCACAATATCCTGTACTGAGAAATCATGAATTTCAGATACCGCATCCACTTCCAGCGCCACCATGATATCCGGAAGCTTTACCACAATCAGTTTTCTTTCTTCGCCGTTTCCGGAAAATGCCGGCATGTTAAACTTCTTCCTTAAATCATAGACCGGCACAACTTCTCCACGCAGATTGATGATGCCCTTAATAAACGCAACCGAATTAGGAACAGGTACAATCTGCTGGTATTTTTCAATACCGTTTACCAGATTAATATCTACACCGTACTCTTCATTTCCCAGTTTAAACACAACCGGTTTTACATAATCTGCCATTTTATCCCTCCTTTTTGTCTCCAATACTCAGCCATTTTAAATATTCACTGATGAATGGATCTATATTTCCGTCAAGAACGCTCTGTGCATTCCCGATTTCTTTATTGGTTCGATGATCTTTAACCATGGTATAAGGCTGTAATACATAACTTCGAATCTGGCTGCCCCATCCGTTATCCATCTGGGTTCCACGGATGCCTGCCATTTTTTCATCATTTTCCTGCTGCTTTAAGATAAAAAGCTTGGCCTTTAACATCTGCATGGCCTTATCCTTATTCATGTGCTGGGAACGTTCGCTCTGGCACTGAACCACAATATTGGTTGGAATATGGGTAATACGGATTGCCGAAGATGTCTTGTTAATATGCTGTCCGCCCGCACCACTGGAACGGTATGTATCAATACGCAGGTCATCTTCATTAATCTCAATATTCAAATCCTCTTCAATGTCCGGCATAACATCGCAGGACACAAAAGAAGTCTGTCTCTTTCCAGCTGCATTAAAAGGAGAAATACGCACCAGACGATGAACCCCGTGCTCGGATTTCAGATAACCATATGCATTTTCGCCGTTTATCTGTATGGTAACCGACTTTACACCTGCCTCATCTCCGTCCAGATAATCCAGTGTCTCCACTGTAAATCCGCGTTTTTCCGCCCATCTTGTATACATTCTAAGTAGCATGGATGCCCAGTCACAGCTTTCCGTACCACCGGCTCCGGCATGCAGGGTAAGAATCGCTCCATCCCTGTCATACGGCCCCGAAAGAAGGGTATCCATCATCATCTCATCATACAATTCTTCATATTCATCCAGAAGCTCTCCGATTTCCGGAATCAGGGACGCATCATTTTCTTCCTCTGCCATCTCTATGAAAGTTTTTGCATCCTCCACATAGGATTCCAGCTTATCATATCCTTCAATGGCATTCTTTAACCCCTTTAATTCCTTCATGAGCATCTGAGATTTATCCGGGTCATCCCAGAAGCCCGGCATTTCCATGTTCATTTCAATTTCTTCGACTTTTTTCTTCTTATTAGCTAAGTCAAAGTGAATCCCTCAATTTCTCTAATGGCTGTGTGTAACCTGATATTCTGAATTTAAACTGGTCTAATTCTACCATTAAATCACCCCATCTCTATAAATTATTCGATTATCCAATCTTTAATTAATTTTATATTGTATTATTTCTAAAAAACTTCTATGCATTTCTTCCGCAGCACTGCTTATACTTCTTACCACTTCCACAAGGACACGGATCATTTGGATAAACCTTCTTTTCTGCACGCTTTACCGGTGCTTTTGCCGCAGAATCATCCTTATTGGTTCCTGTTACTTTGGCAACCTGTTCTCTCTCAACCTTCTGCTCGACCCTTACATGAAGAAGTGTCTTAACCGTCTCCTCCTGGATATTGGCAGTCATTGCCTCAAACATGTCATAACCGCTCATCTTATATTCCACAACTGGGTCTCTCTGTCCATAAGCCTGAAGTCCTATACCCTGACGCAGCTGATCCATGTCGTCAATATGATCCATCCATTTACGGTCAATTACCTTAAGAAGAATAATTCTTTCCAGTTCACGGATATGTTCCGGCTCAATAAATTCTGCTTCCTTATCCTCATACAGTTTTACTGCTTTTTCCTTAATTGCCTGCTTTAACTGGTTTTTCTTTTTAATATCGTCCGAAGGCTTAATATAACTGTCTAACGGTATTACCGGAATAATCAGTTCATTTAATGCTTCATAATCCCATTCTGCAGAAGGGACCTCATCACTGATACAGGAATCAACAGAATTGTCCACAAAATCCGTAATCATCTTATAAATGGAGTTTCTCATGTTATCCCCATTTAAAACCTTACGGCGTTCACCGTAAATAATCTCACGCTGCTCATTCATTACCTGATCATATTCTAACAGATTCTTACGAATTCCGTAATGATTTGTTTCAATCTTTTTCTGCGCTTTTTCAATGGCAGAGGACAGCATCTTATGTTCAATCTGTTCATCCTCTGATACGCCCAGTGCCTGGAACATACTGATTAATCTCTCGGATCCGAAAAGTCTCATCAGGTCATCTTCCAGCGAAATATAAAATCTGGATTCACCCACATCACCCTGACGTCCGGCACGACCTCTTAACTGATTATCAATACGCCTGGATTCATGACGCTCCGTACCGATGATTTTTAATCCGCCGGCAGCTAGAGCTTCTTCATCCAGCTTAATATCTGTACCACGTCCTGCCATGTTGGTTGCAATGGTAACTGCACCGTGGCGACCTGCTTCCGCAACAATTTCTGCTTCCAGCTCATGGAACTTGGCATTTAAGACCTTATGTGGAATTCCACGCTTTTTCAGTAAAGCACTGACTTCTTCAGATGCTTCAATGGTAATGGTACCGACAAGTACCGGCTGTCCCTTTTCATGTGCCTTTACCACTTCATTGACAACTGCATTTAATTTTCCTCTTCTTGTCTTGTATACCGCATCGTCATAATCGATACGGGCAATCGGCTTATTCGTCGGAATCTCAATAACATCCAGATTATAAATCTCCCTAAATTCCTTTTCTTCCGTAAGAGCAGTACCGGTCATGCCTGCCTTCTTCTCGAATTTATTAAAGAAATTCTGGAACGTGATGGTGGCAAGAGTCTTACTTTCTCTCTTAACCTTTACATGTTCCTTCGCCTCAATTGCCTGATGAAGACCGTCTGAAAATCTTCTTCCCGGCATGATACGTCCGGTAAATTCATCAACAATTAATACCTGGTCATCCTTAACCACATAATCCTGGTCGCGGAACATAAGATTATGCGCTCTCAACGCCAGAATAATATTGTGCTGGATTTCAAGATTTTCAGGATCGGCAAGGTT
>JAQXXN010000227.1 GCA_029226085.1 Thermoflexaceae bacterium | reverse complement strand
CGTGGATGATGCGGATGTTATTAAGTGCTTAAAGATGCTTACGTTCCTTCCGTTAGAGGAAATCGAGAAGATGGAAGCCTGGGAAGGAAGTCAGCTGAATACAGCAAAGGAAATTCTTGCATTTGAACTGACAAAGCTGGTTCATGGAGATGAAGAAGCAGCTAAGGCACAGGAAGCGGCAAGGGCAGTATTCGGAAGCGGCAATGCAGAGAACATGCCGAAAGCGGTGCTTGAAGCTTCTGATTTTACAGAAGGTGTAATTGATATTATTTCCGTGCTTGTAAAGGCAGAGCTTGTTCCGACACGCTCCGAGGGAAGAAGAGCCGTGGAACAGGGCGGTGTGTCCGTGGATGGAGAAAAGGTGACGGATTTTAGAAAGACGTATACGGCAGCGGACTTTGGAGAAGGTCTTGTGTTTAAGAAGGGTAAGAAGGCATTTAAGAAGGTTGTAACGGAATAAGCGGTGTAAAGGAGTGTGCCCCTTATCGTGATATGGTCGTTTATTAAACATATCATGGTAAGGGGCTGTTTTTTGTAAAATTTTTTGTGGTCTGATATTTTTTGCTTTTTACTCCGAGAGACAGAAGGATTTTAGTCTAATGGGTGTAAGACGTTTTACAAGAGAGATTTAGAGGAGAGAGGGTGTTGGAATTAATGGAAATGGACAGGAAGGATGGCCTGAATTATGAAGAGATGATTGCCGGGCTGTATCGGGAGTATGCTACGAAAATCCTGCGGATGTGTTATCTGTATTTGGGGGATTATCAGCTGGCGGAGGATGCAATGCAGGAAACTTTTGTCAAGGTGTTCCGGCATTATGAAAAATTTCATGGGGAAAGTGAAGTTAAGACATGGATTACAAGGATTGCCATTAATTGCTGCAAGGACTTTCTGGCAGAGCTTAGGACGAAGCATTCGTTATTTATGGCAGATGAGGAATTTGAGACGCAGCTTGGGGAGAAAGCTGAAAACAGGGATAAATCTGCGTATTCCATGACAGAGGACAGGATGGTACTTTCCCGTGCCATAGGAAAGCTTGAGGACAAATACCGGGAGGTGGTGGTGCTTTTCTATTATCAGGAATTATCAACGAAGGAAATTGCACAGATTACCAATATTCCAAGGACAACCGTGGAATTTCGGTTAAAAAAGGCGAGGGAGATTTTAAGGAATGATTTGAGAGGAGTGGTGTTTGATGGAAAACTGGAAGAATCGGCAGGATATTAAAAAGAGGTTAGACGTGGAACTCTCCGGGATGGTGGCAGGAGAAGGAAAGTTAAAAGAGATTTTAAGCTGTGCAGGGATGGATATATTTGAAGAAACGGAGTCAGCAGGAAGGGGAGATGGGACAATGCGAAGGGGAACTAAGAAAAATAAAAGTCTGAAAAGTGTTGTAAAGGTGGCAGCTATTGCAGCTGCACTTGCGGTAGTTTCGGTGGGGAGCGTATTCGGATATGAATATTTCCAGAGGCTGTATCAGCATGTACAATTTGAAAAGTATGAGGGTCATCTGAATCAGCCAGAGAGTGATGCACCGGTATACAATGTGGAGGATTCGAAGAAATCGGAAAATGTAGTAACCAATGCAGACAATCTTGTGGTGGAATGGGGAAAATATGCCACAAATGGTCATGAGCTTTATGTGAGTGCAACAATAAAATCAAAGGATGGTTCACCGATTATTACGGAAAATGAAAACCATGTTCCGATTACCACAAGTGCTAAAATCAGCACCATATCGGTAACAATGGATGGAGAAACGAAAAAATTCCTGGCGGAACGAAGATATGGTGAGGATGACACGACCCTTGTTGTGGGAGCTGCTAAGGAAAATAGTGGTAATGAAACAAATCAGACAATGAGCGGTGTGGCCTGCATGGCAGTTCCGGTTTCGGTGGCAGATGATTTAAGCGGTATTACCTTCGAAATCCAATATAGTAATTATGATGTGGATCTGGAAGGAAAGGAAATTGAATTTTCACTGGAGAATCCAATTATAAAGTATCAGGATTTTGAGGACATCAGTGTGCAGATGACAGTGGCAGATTTATTGAAGGGAAAAACACCGGGAGAGGATAAGATTTATTTTTCGGAAAAATATCCGGAATGTTATATAGAGGATTTCGGATTTACCAAAGCAGAGGGATTTTATGATGCTTCCGAATACTTTTTCATGACGATAGCATGTGATGAGGCGTCGAAGGAAGACATGAAGAAGCTTGTATTGCAGAATGTGATTACCGGTTTGTGGGCACAGTATGAAACGGCAGAGATTGAAGACGGAAGAATTCAGGTAAAATATGCTGCAACGATAGATGCTGCATATGATGACATTACCCATGGTGCATGTGACCCCATAAATACAACATGGGAGCATCTTGAAAGATTAGTATTAAAAAAGCAGGTGGGAGTAGAACAGACCATGCTGGCAGAAGGTACGTGGAGTACAGCATTTTTACTGGAGGCAGAAGTAGTAAAAATCGATGAATTCTGTGAGGTTTTAGTCCCGGCAGTGGATAATAAGACAAGTCCTTTTACCATTAATCATATCAAACTGGATGCATTGGAATTAATCATAACCGGCATGACAAAAGAAGACCATGATTTTATGCAGTTTGGATTTGGTGCACCGTATAATCCGGTATGTACGCTTAAGGATGGAACCACAATTACATTAAAATCCGGTGGCGGCGGAGGAAATTCCAATACTGGATGGGCTCAATACCGATATACGTTTCCGAGTGTTGTGGCACCGGAAAATATTCAAAAGATTGAATGGCATGGGGTAACGATTTGGGAGGCTTCCTTGCCGTAAACAGTGTAAGATTTCAAAGAATGAGATTGGCATAGGGATTTGCAGAAATGGATTTCCCTATGCCAGCATCAGCATTTTAAAAAATAATTTGGGCAAAATTTGGCATAGGGATTTGCAGAAATGCAATTTCCTATGCCAATATCAGCATTTTAATAAATGCTTTGGGAAAAAATTGGCATAGGGATTCGGAAAAATGGAATTCCCTATGCCAGTACTGGCATTTTAAGAAATGGTTTGGGCAAAATTTGGCATAGGGATTTGCAGAAATGGAATTCCCTATGCCAATATCAGCATTTTAATAAATAATTTGGGCAAAATTTGGCATAGGGATTTGCAGAAGTGCAATTTCCTATGCCAGCATCAGCATTTTAAAAAATAATTTGGACATAAATTGGCATAGGGATTCGCAGAAATGGATTTTCCTATGCCAATATGTAAATATTGGCATAGGGATACTTTATTTTATATATAGATAAAACACTATAAGATAAATAAAACATATCTATTTTACAAATAACTATAAGAATGTTATAACTAATAGGAAGAAAGCAATCGGGGGAAAATATCAGTACCTTATGAGAAAAAATGAAAGAGAAAGCAGGATTTATGATGAAAAAGGATTATTCAAAGCTGTGGACACTATTTAAGTCCATGTTCATGTTGAGTGCCTGTACGTTTGGCGGCGGGTTTGTAATTGTATCGTTGATGAAGAAAAAGTTCGTGGAGGAATTACAGTGGCTTGAAGAGGATGAAATGCTGGATGTCACAGCAATTACCCAGTCTTCGCCGGGACCACTTCCTGTAAATGCATCGGTTATTATCGGATACCGGATGGCCGGGGTTGTTGGGTCGCTTACAGCAATTCTTGGAACCATTCTTCCACCGATGATTATTATTTCAGTTATCTCTCTTTTTTATGAGCAGTTCCGGACGAACACATATATTGCCATTGCACTTCAGGTGATGAGGGCAGGTGTGGCAGCAGTCATTTTTGATGTGGTCATCAATCTGGCATCCAATGTGTTAAAGACAAAAAGAGTACTGTATATTGTAATGATGATAGTGGCATTTATTGCAACGTATCTTCTTGGAGTAAGTGCGATGATTATTATTTTTGTCTGCCTTTTTATCGGACTTTTGGATTTATTCATTACTATGCAGAAAAAGAGAAAGGCGGTTTAAAAAATGTTACTATTAAAATTATTTTTTGCTTTCATACAGGTTGGATTATTCAGCGTGGGCGGTGGATATGCGGCAATACCACTGATTCAGGAACAGATTGTAAACATATATGGTCTTATGACCATGGAGGAATTTTCGGATCTGATTACTGTGGCGGAGATGACACCGGGACCGATTTCCATTAATTCCGCAACCTTTGTTGGAATGCGTCTTGCGGGAATTCCGGGAGTATTAATCTGCTCCATCGGATGTATCATTCCGTCCTTTTGTATCTGTCTGACACTGGCGCATTTTTATTACAAATACCGTACAGTCAGTGGAGTTCAGGTAGTACTTGGCTCCTTACGTCCTGCGGTTGTGGCACTGATTGGTTCGGCAGGAGCATCCATTCTTATGCTGGGATTGTTTCAGAGCGATATTTTTTCGGCGGCACTTAGTAATCTGAGAATTGTGGAGCTTGTGATTTTTCTGGCAGCATTGTTTATCTTAAGAAAATACAAAGCGAGTGCCATTTCCATTATTCTGGGAAGCGGTGTTGTGGGAACATTGATTTATGTAATACTTGGTGCGGCTGCATGATTTTTGGAATGGAAGAGGAATGACAGAACAGGAGGAGAAAGTATGACCATACGGCATTTGAAAATTTTTCTTACGGTTTATGAATGTAACAGAATGAGTGCTGCAGCACAGAAGCTATATGTTTCACAGCCAACGGTAAGCCAGGCTGTGGCAGAACTGGAAAAATATTATGGGGTCCGGCTGTTTGAACGGATGTCCCAGAAACTATACATTACAGAGGCAGGAAAAAAACTCCTGCCTTATGCTCGTCATATTCTGGATTCTTTTGAAAAGATGGAACTGGAAATGAAGGATGCGGGCGAGCATGCCATTCTGCGGATTGGATGTAGTGTTTCGGTGGGAACATGCATGATTAACCGGATTCTGGATGAGGCAGAAGCAAAAATGCCGGAGCTTAAGATTTATGTGACTGTTGACAATTCTTCTGCCATAGAAAAAAAGCTACTTTCCAATGAGGTAGATATTGGAATTGTGGAAGGTGTGATTGAAGACCGGGATCTGGAGCTTACCCCTTTGTGGGAGGATGAACTGGTTGTGGTCTGTGGGAAAAAGTATCCTCTTTCCGGGAGAAAAGAACTTGATATTTATAATTTGGATGGAGAAAATCTGATTTCAAGAGAAAGCGGAAGTATTGAACGAAATCAGCTGGAACTGTTATTTGAGGAAAAAAACATTCATTTTAACCGGTGTTTTACTTGTACCAACACGGAGGCAATTAAGAATGCCGTTATCTGTGGACGTGGGATTGCCATGCTCCCGAAAAGAATGGTACAAAAGGAATATAAGAGCGGAGAAATTGTTATTCTGCCCTTACGGGAGACACCGGTTAAACGAATGATTCATCTGGTTAAGCACAAGGATAAGTTTGTTTTTGAAGGCATGAGACAGGTTATGGAAATCTGCAAAGCGACTCCGGATTCCTACGTGTAATCTTTACGAGATGTTTACGAAAAAACGATTATGGATTTTACTTATGAATCTTATAACAATATATGTGCAATGGCACGAAACTAGTTTTTGTTACATATATTAAGGAGGATTTATGAGAAAAAATCTTAAGAAGCTTACTGCGTTAGCAGCAGTAACAGCAATGACGGCATCCATGATGCTTACAGGATGCAGCAGCTCGGCAAATGCAAATGCAGCAACAACGACAGCAACAACAGCAACAACAGCCACGGAAGCTACAACAACGGAAACAGTGACGGATACTAAGGAAACTTCCGTTCCAAAGTACATTTTCTTATTTATCGGAGACGGAATGAGTTATCCGCAGATTCAGTCAGCAAACTATTATCTGAGTGCACTGGCTGATACAAATAATGATGACATTGTGCAGTCAAAGTCAAACCTCTCCTTTATGGAGTTTCCGGTAGCAGGTTCTGCACAGACCTATGACAGCTCTTCATTCTGTCCGGATTCCGCTTCCACAGCAACATCCATCTCCACAGGATATAAGACTTACAGCGGAACAATCAACATGGATGAGACCATGACAAAGGAATATGAAACCATTGCAGAAAAGTTAAAGGCACAGCTTGGATATAAAATCGGTGTAATTTCCACGGTAAACTTAAATCATGCCACACCGGCTGCGTTTTATGCGCATCAGGCTTCCAGAAACAGCTATTATGAAATCGGTCTGGAACTGATAGAAAGTGATTTTGAATATTTTGCGGGCGGTGGCTTAAAGCAGAAGACCGGCAAGGAGAAGGATAAGGAAGACTTATATGAACTTGCAAAGAAAGCAGGATATGGTGTTTATTTTACCAAGGATGAAGCTGTAAAGGCAGCAGATGACAAGATGATTATCATTGATGAGACACTGGCAGATGGTGATGCAATGTCTTATGATATGGATACGGTTGATGGTGAGTGGCAGCTTGCAGATTATGTATCCAAGGGAATTGAAGTACTTGGTGAAGAAGACGGATTCTTTATGATGGTTGAAGGCGGAAAAATCGACTGGGCATGTCATGCCAATGATGCCGGAGCATCAATTACGGATACGCTTGCATTAAGTGATGCGGTTTCGGTGGCAGTTGATTTTTACAATAAGCATCCGGAAGAAACCCTGATTCTTGTAACAGGCGATCATGAAACCGGTGGTCTGACCATTGGCTTTGCCGGAACCAATTATGATACCTTCCTTACAAATCTGGAGAACCAGAACATTTCTTATGCAAAGTTTGATTCGGATTATGTGGCAGGTTACAAGGAGAACAAGACAGATTTCGAAACAGCAATGAAGGATGTTAAGGAATTATTCGGTCTCATGCTCCCGGGTGATGCAGATGCAACAGAGGATTCCACCATGGTTCTTACGGATTATGAAGTGGAGAAGTTAAAGTCCGCATACGACAGAACATTAAATGTGGGTACTTCATCACAGGATAAGATGACCCAGGAAGAATATGTATTATACGGAACATATGAGCCATTTTCCGTAACCATTACACATATATTAAATAATAAATCCGGTATTGCTTTTACATCCTATTCCCATACAGGACTTCCGGTTCCGGTATTTGCAGTAGGTAACGGTGCTGAATTATTCGAAGGTTATTATGATAACACAGATATCTATAATAATGTGGCAGCACTTACAGGTGTTAAGTAATTGACGGGTTTCATAAAGCGTAATGCCAGTCTTTTTATGGGACTGTTCATAATATTCCTTCTGCTCCTCATACCCACCGGGTATGAGGATGCTGCCATTTATAAGGAATCAGAAAAATGTGTGGCAAAAGTCATCGCTGTGGATGATTCAGCCATTATTTCCAGTGGGTTGATTAAGTCTGGGGAGCAGAGCTGTACCCTTAAGATTCTTTCGGGAAAATTTAAGGGAGAAATCACGGAAGGATATAATCTTCTCAGCGGTTCCCTGGAGAGCGATAAAATATTTAAGGTGGGCGATAAGGCACTGGTGCTTATAAGTCATAAGAATGGAGAAATTCTTTCCACGAACATGGTGGATGTGTACCGGATTAACAAGGAAATGATACTGGCTGCCGTATTTGTAATTTTTCTGGTGGCATTTGCGAAGAAAACAGGACTGTATGCCATTTTATCTTTTGCAATCACGGTTCTTTCCATATGGAAAATACTTGTTCCATGCTGTCTTGACGGGATAAATCCAATCTGGGTGTCTCTTTTTATCGTGGCAGTGCTGACACTTGTAATAATTGTGTTTGTGTACGGATTTGATAAAAGAAGTCTTGTGGCATCCCTTGGTTCACTTCTGGGGACCATCACAACATGTATTCTGGGAATCTGTTTTACGGATTATTTTCAGATTCATGGTGCAGTGATGTCATATTCGGAAACATTGCTTTATTGTGGATATTCCTCATTGAATCTGACACAGATTTTCATGAGCAGTATTTTTATAGGGGCATCCGGAGCAATGATGGATTTGTCAGTAGACATCACATCGGCGGTTTATGAAGTAGTACAGAAAAAGCCGGATATCAGACCTATTGAAGCCATAAAATCCGGGTTTAACATAGGAAGGGCAGCAATGGGTACAATGACAACAACGCTTCTTCTGGCATATTCAGGTGGATATCTTGCACTTCTTATGACATTTATGGCACAGGGAACACCAATTATAAATATTTTAAATTATAAATATGTTTCGGCAGAAATTTTGCAGACAATAGTAGGAAGCTTCGGATTGGTAACAGTTGCACCGTTTACGGCAATTGTGGCGGGAATTCTATTGACAAGGAAGATGGAGAAATAAATCCCCATCTTTTTTTATTGCATGCAAAAGCATTGAAATATTTATTGATAAGCAGTTGACAATGGAAGAGTTATGGAATACAATGCCGAGAAGAAAGGACAAATAATCAATGAACAGTAGAAAAGAAAATACATTTCTGGAGGGACCGGTTTTTGGCTCCCTGATTCGGTTTATCATACCGGTGCTTGGAGCATTGGTGCTTCAGGCGGCTTACGGAGCAGTGGATTTACTGGTAGTAGGACAGTTTGGAGATGCGACCAGTATTTCTGCAGTTGGTACGGGCAGTGCATTCATGCAGATGATTACATTTATTATTACCAGTCTGGCAATGGGGTCCACGGTAATTATTGGACAGCATATGGGTGAGAAAAAGCCGAAGGAAGCCGGAAATGCAGTCGGAACCACGATGATCATGTTTGCGTTCATAGGTGTGGTTTTAACAATTATTCTGGAAATCTTTGCAGGAAACATCATGAGTGTGATGCAGGTGCCGGAGGCGTCTTTTGACAAGGCTGTAAGCTATGTACGGATTTGTTCCGGGGGAATTCTGATTATTATTGCATACAATGTAATCAGCGGTGTGCTTCGTGGTGTGGGAAATGCAAATCTTCCGTTCCTTTTTGTGGGAATTGCCTGTGTCGTTAATATTATAGGAGACCTGCTTTTTGTGGCAGTGTGGGGGCTGGATGCAGCAGGGGCGGCACTTGCCACGGTACTTGCACAGCTGGTATCAGTTGTCGCTTCTGTTCTGGTTTTGTGCCGTCAGAAACTGCCGGTTTCTTTTTCCTTAAAGCAGTGCATAATCTATCCACGTGAACTTAAGCGGATTTTGAATGTAGGCGTACCCATTGCATTACAGGAGACCATGGTACAGATTTCGTTTCTGGTAATCAATTCTGTGATTAATAACATGGGCCTAATGCAGTCGGCAGGTTATGGTGTTGCACAGAAAATAGTAGCATTCATCATGCTGGTTCCATCCTCTGTCATGCAGAGTGTTTCTGCATTTGTGGCACAAAATATCGGAGCCGGAAAAAAAGATCGGGCATGGAAAGGATTTATTACAGCAATGGTTTTTGGATGTTCGGCTGGTGTCGTAATTTTTCTTGCAGGATTTTTCGGCGGCGGATTTTTATCCTCCCTGTTTACGAATGATCCACAGGTAATTGCACAGAGTGCGGATTATCTGAAAGGGTTTTCCATAGACTGTATTCTGACCTGCATCCTTTTTAGCAGCATTGGCTACTTTAATGGATGCGGAAAAAGCATACCGGTCATGATACAGGGAATTACTTCTGCATTCTGTATTCGTATACCGGTTTCTGTTTTTATGTCAAAACTTCCGAATACATCGCTTTTGCTGGTGGGACTTGCAACACCCATAACAACAGTTTATGGTATTGTATTCTTCCTGATTTGTTTTGCATGGATGAAGAAAACGAAAAAAGAACATGAGAAAGAATATAAGAAAGAATAACTTAGGGTATCCGGCACTTGACCGGATACCCTTTTTGACTGTTTTTATTGCTATATAGTTATTTTGCTTTTTCGGAAAAATCCGTGGTGATGATATCTTCGTAAGGTACATTTCCTTCAAGCTGTCCGGCAGACTGTAAGATGTCGCATAACAGGTTAAAACTGTCTTCTGTAAAGACGGTATCGGTTTTCCAGGTATCCTGGGATTTATAACGTTCTACAATAATTGCAATATTTTTCTCATCGATTTCAGGAAACTGTGGTGCGATAACTGCTGCAATTTCCTCGGAAGAATGACTGTTGACATAGAAAAGACCTTTCTGGATGGCATTGGTAAAGCTCTGGATAATTTCCGGATTTTCATTGAGATAGCTCTTTTTTGCACAATAAGCCGTGTAAGGTACATAGCCGCTGTCAACACCAAGGGAAGCGACAACATAGCCTTCACCCTGTAATTCAAGTGAGGTGGCATGTGGTTCAAATTCGATGGTCATGTCACCCTGACCACCCATAAATGCTCCGGCAGTAAGACCAAAATCAATGTTCTGTACCATGGTAAGGTCTTTTTGCGGGTCGATGTTATTTTTCTTTAAAACATATTCAAATACCATTTGCGGCATTCCTCCGGCACGGCCGGCAAGAACGGTCTTTCCCTTAATGTCGTCCCATTTAAAATCGTCCATTGGTTTTCTGGATACAAGGAAGTTACCGGCACGCTGTGTAAGCTGTGCAAAGTTTACGGCATAGTCCTTGGAACCCTCCAGATAAACATATACGGAAGCTTCGGAGCCCATAAAACCGATTTGTGCTTCATCTGCCACAAGTGCTGTCATGACTTTGTCGGCACCAAAACCGGTAACAAGTGTAAGGTCGATTCCCTCCTCTTTAAAATATCCGTTTTCTATGGCAACATACTGAGGTGCATAGAAAATGGAATGAGCAACTTCGTTTAAGGTTACTTTGGTAAGTTCGTTTTCCGTTGTGGTTTCCTTTTCCTTGCAGGCACATAAGGAAAGGAGTGCCAGAAGAACCGGAAGAAGTCTGAATAATCTTTTTTTCATGTTATACTCTCCAAATAGTTTCCTTATATGGTATGCAGAAATCGACTCATATGTGATATTTGATAATTTTACGAAAATGTGTAATAATCTATAACGTGGGTTTAAGTTGAAAAATTTTTCTGAGCAGAATAATTAAAATATTGTGAGGATTTGTATGATTAGAGCAATAGCACTGGATATTGACGGAACGATTTTAAATAGCAGAAAACAGATTACGGATGCCACAAAAAAAGCCGTGAAAGAGGCACTTGCGCGTGGAATTAAAATTATTATCGCATCGGGACGTCCGTATTCAGGGGTGGAGGAGCATGCAAGGGAATTAGGTTTATTTGAAATGGGTGGATATGCCCTCTGCTTTAACGGAAGCAGGATTGTTGACTGTCGGACAGAAGAGATTGTATATGACATGTATCTTAAGGATGATGAAAAATGGCAGATATGCGATATTTTAAAGCAATATGAAAAGGGAATAATAATGACCTATAAAGACCGTATCCTTCTTACGGAAAATGCTGAGAATGAAGGGGTACGGTATGGTGCAATGCTGAACCGTCTGAATGTTTGTCAGGTGGATGACATGAGAAAACACATTGACTATAAGGTTAATAAATTTATCCTGGCAGGTGAGCCGGACTATATACAGTCAATTGCTTCCGATGTAAAAGAAAAAATCGGGGAACTGGCAACCGTATGCCGTTCTGAAACCACACTGCTTGAAATTATGCCAAGAGGCGTGGATAAGGGGAGTGCACTTGCAGGCTTTCTTCAAAATATTGGAATCCGGCGTGAGGAATTACTTGCCGTGGGAGACGGATATAATGATGATACCATGATAGAATATGCCGGAATTGGAGTCGCAATGGGAAATGCTTTTCCGGAAATTAAGAATTTGGCGGATTATGTAACATGCAGTAATGATGAGGACGGGGTGGCGCTTGCCATAAGAAAATTTGCCTTCGGGGAGAACGTGGATGAAGAAAAGGAGAATGGAACATGGATTATAAAATAGATTTGCATACGCATACGCTGGCAAGCGGACATGCTTATAATACAATTGATGAAATGGTGAATGAGGCGAAAAGAAAAGGAATGACACATCTTGGCATTACGGAACACGCACCGAAAATGCCGGGAACCTGTCATGAGTTTTATTTTCAGAATCTTAAGGTGGTGGAAAGAAAGCGGGAGAATCTGACACTGCTTCTTGGAAGCGAGGTTAATATTATCGATTATGAGGGAAATGTGGATCTTCCGGAGAATCTGCTAAAGAGACTGGATATTGTGATTGCAAGTCTGCATACGCCATGCATTAAGCCGGGCAATGTTGAAGAAAATACAAGCGCACTTGTGGGTGCAATGAAAAAGTCCTATGTTCATATTATCGGCCATCCGGATGACGGGCGATTTCCGGTAGATTATGAAACGGTGGTTAAGGCAGCGAAGGAAACCCATACCCTTCTGGAAATTAATAATAATTCCTTAAGGCCTTCCGGCCCGCGTGTTGGAACCAGGGAAAATGATATTCGTATGTTAAAACTGTGCATGGAGTACGAAGTTCCGGTTATCTTTGGAAGTGATGCACATGCGGCATGCGACATCGGAAATTTTGGGATGATACAGCCGTTAATAGAGGAAGTAGGATTTCCGAAGGAGCTGGTTGCAAATAGGAGTTTTGAGGAGATTAGAGCGTTACAGCAATGTAAAAGCATTTCGATTGGTTAGAGAAAGATAGAATTTATTAACAGATAATGAATTTGGTAACCTGGAATTTGCAAGTTTTTGACTCGCAGGCATAGGAAATTTGGGTTTTAGATTTTTCTATGCCAGTTTTTTGCTTCGAAAACTGGTTCATGGCATAGAAATATGAAGTTCTCTTGTTTTCTATGCCAATTTCAAGTAAAAATCGAAGTGCAGCATTTTAGAAAATGTCAATTTTGGCATAGAAAAATTGAATTCTTGACATAGCTATGCCAGTTATCATCGTTGAAGCAAAATTTTTGGCATAGCAGAATTGACTTTTTAATATAGCTATGCCACGGTCATAAATTCATGACATAGGGAATGGATTTTGCCTTTACGCAAAGAAACAGATAACTTCCGGTTTTTCAGGGAGTCGAACGGAGCGAATAATCGGGATTTCCGGAGGTGATTAAATATATGTTGAAAATTGTAGAAGCTAAAAAAGAAGATAGAGATACTATGATGAATCTTCTTGAAAAATACCTTTATGAGTTTTCTCAATGGGAGGAAACAGATATCCGTATCTGATTAAAGTCAATGATAAACTGGCGGGGTTCATACTTATTAGTGATTATCCGGAAGTTCCGGAGGAAAGCACGGATTTTTGTTTGTCTGAAATTTTTATTATGAATAAGTATAGAAGAAGAGGATATGGGAAGGAAGCTGCTTTCCAGGTGATGAATATGCATCATGGAAAATGGCAGTTGAAAAGACATCCTCATAATATCGGTTCTGTTTATTTTTGGAATAAGGTAATTGCAGAATACACAAAAGGAAATTATCGTTTGGTGGAAAAATATCCTAATAAGGATGTGGATTATGAGGATGGTACACCGGCGGATGTATTTTTCTTCGAAAATTAGACTAAGACCCCAAACTGCCATTTAATTGGAACCATAGATATGATTTATCGTTTACGTATTGAGTGAAAGAATACCGTTGAACTCAGAAAGCAACAAAAATGTTTTACTGCCATATGGAGGAAGTATTATGGGTGATAATTCAGGAAAAAACAGAAAATTATTATCAGGAGCAATAGCATTTATTACATTGATGGGCATTGTAAGCCTTTTTTCAGATATGACCCATGAAGGTGCGAGGAGTATTCTCGGTGAATATTTGAATCTAACGGGAGCATCTGCGGCTACAATCGGTTTTGTATCCGGAATAGGTGAATTATGCGGATATTCATTAAGACTTCTGTCCGGATATGTGGCTGATAAGACGAAGAAATACTGGATGCTGATTATTGCCGGCTATACGATGCAGGTTCTTGCGATTCCGCTTCTGGCATTTGTACCTGAAAACGGCTGGCTGGTGGCATGTGGATTGGTTGTTATGGAACGAGTCGGTAAAGCAATAAAAAAACCGGCAAAAAATACGTTGGTCAGTTTTGCAGCCAGTGAAGTCGGAACAGGAAAAGGGTTTGCGTATCAGGAGTTTCTTGATCAGCTGGGTGCTTTTCTTGGCCCGGTAATTCTGTTTGTTATCAGTTTTGTGAAGGGAACCAATGATCTTTTTTCTACATATAGATTATGTTTTCTGGTTTTGGGGATTCCTGCCCTTATTACAATAATATTAGTCATAGTTTCAAAGATAAAATATCCGAATCCGGAAATGTTTGAAAAGGAAACGGATGAAAATGCAGAATTTAAAATAGAAAAATCATTTGTAATCTACATGATTGCCATTTGTTTTTATGCTTTTGGATTTGCGGACTTTACTATGATTACACTTCATGCCGCAAAAACAGCTGCTTTCCCGGAGATATCATTGAGTCTTCTGTATGCATTGGCAATGGCAGTAGATGCCATCGCGGCTCTGTTTTTCGGTTGGCTTTTTGACAAGATTGGACTAAAGGCTATGGTGTTTGCCACCATTTGCAGTGCATTCTTTGCGTGCTTTGTATTCTTAACAGATAATTCCATTTTTATTATAATAGGAATTGTTCTCTGGGGGATAGGAATGGGGGCAGAGGATAGCATCATGAAGGCTGCAATCAGTAAGATTGTTCCAAGAAATATGAGAAGTACCGGTTATGGTATCTTTGAAACCGGATATGGAATAGCATGGTTCCTGGGGAGCTGGTGTTTGGGAGCATTATATGATTTTAACCCGGTATGTTTGGTAGTTGTATCGGTAGTAGCACAATTATGTGCAATTTGTTTTTATAGTTTGTGTATTAAGGCAAGAAGAAATGTTTAAAACTGGAGAAAAAAGTTCTCCTTTTTGTAATCGGGGTGTATATCAAGATGGATATTAGAATATTGCGCTATTTTCTGACCGTGGCAAAAGAACAAAACTTTACAAAAGCCGCAGAACAATTAAATATTACACAGCCAACACTTTCAAGACAGCTTGCTGCATTGGAGGAGGAATTTGGCACACCCCTTTTTATCAGAGGAAGCCGTGGTATTACGCTTACGGAGTCAGGGATATTATTCAAACGAAGAGCCTTGGAAATCATTGATCTGGAAGAAAAAATGCTGGATGAACTGAAGGTAAATGAAGAACTGATAGAAGGTACAATTACCATTGGTTGTGGTGAGTTTGCTGCTGTTGAAACATTAGCAGAAATTTGTAAGGTATATAAGAAAAAATATCCAATGGTGCAGATTGCGTTACATACAGCAACGGCAGATTCGGTATATGAAATGATGAATCAGGGTTTGGTGGATATTGGACTATTTATGGAACCAGTCAATACCGAAGGCCTGGATTATATCAGAATTATGGAAAGCGACCATTGGGTTGTTGGCATGAAACCGGATGATCCTTTGGCAGATAAAGAATATATTACAAAAG
>JAQXXN010000226.1 GCA_029226085.1 Thermoflexaceae bacterium | reverse complement strand
ATGTCTTAGCGGCTTCGCTCTGCTTTGTCATTGCCAGAGAGCACTCCTGTAATCCAGCACCAATTGTATTCCTGGCGGACGTTATCTGTTACAGTATGTGCTTTTTTATGTTAGGCTGCTTCTGGTCTGATGATATCCCTTCGGAACTTTTCTTCATCAAAGTCACAACCTGTTTGTAATACTACGTAGAATACTCGTATTGCCTTACACGCAACTGCAATCTTTGCCTGCATTCCTCCTAGTGGATTCTTGGTTCTGTTCCTGTAATAAAGGAACACATCCTGAAATGCAGGATTCCAGGTCAGCAGTGCACGTGCTGATTCATACATGGTTCTTCGTAGCTTTCTTCTGCCCCTCTTACTGATTCTTGGCTGACCTTTCTTCTTGCCGGAGCTCTTTTTGACTATCTCTAGCCCTGCAAGCTTCTGTATTTGCTTTGGGTCAGTGAAACGTCCGATATCACCAACCTCTGCAATAAAAGAGGTCACAGTACTCATCCCTACTCCTTTAATGGCGAGCAGTTTCTCCACATTTGGTACTTCTTTTACTTTTTCCTCCAGGTATTCATCAAGCCTTTTTAACTGTTCTGCTTTCAGGATGTAGTCATTTACAAGAACCCAGATTTCAAGTCTTGCAGCCTCACCGGCCTCCAGTCCTACACTGTTCTGTGCAGCTTCTACCAGAGTCTGTGCCCTCTTGATTCCTG
Source organism: Thermoflexaceae bacterium (assembly GCA_029226085.1). GTDB lineage: Bacteria > Bacillota > Clostridia > Lachnospirales > Lachnospiraceae > MGBC120314. The sequence goes on along the minus strand of JAQXXN010000226.1, from coordinate 37,156 downwards.
CCGCACGCACCTTTGCATCACGCCATATCTGATTGACTCCGCCTGCACCGATTTTAAGGATATCCTGTGGCAGTGGGGCCTCTTTCAAAAGCATAAGTCCACTGGTGGAATCCCATTCGGCATAACACTCAAAATACTCCGGGAAAAACTTCTGCAGCCATCCCTGTATCTGATTTGACAGACGTACATGCTGTTTCATGATCTGGTCTCTGCAAACAGAAGCCTCCCTGATTTCAGCATACACTCCACTCGGAAGATAAGATGTTGAATACCTTCCATCCTTTACAAGTAACGCTATTGTCTTTGGATCCTTTAAATCACTCTTCTCGGGGCTGTTATCATCCAGTTCCATGCTTCTGTTTACCGTAAATGGATTCACCGTTACAAGCTGGATATCATGGTCCTGTAAGAACTTCTGAAAAGTAAGCCAGTAGCAACCGGTAGGCTCGCAGCCAACAATAACCTTCTTCATTTCGGTTTTATTCATGAGTTCCTCTGTCCACCTGAGGAAAGTAAGGAATCCCATGCCGGTGTTACTAAACTTAAATACTCTTCTGGATAGTTCAAATCCTCTCCAGTCAAATGCTCTGCAGAAATGTGTCTGTGATCCTACATCTACTCCCACAATTAAAGTTTCACTTGTTACTTGCTTAAGTCTGTCATTTTGTGTTAAATTCATTATTAGAAACCTCCAGTATTCTTAAAGTGTTTTTTCATCCGCCAAGATGAACACCTTAATTGTACTTCGAGGTTTTCTTTTATTCAATTGGCATTACTTCTGAATTACAGGAATGCTCTATATATAAATCCAAAAATTGCATTTTATTTACTGCGCCTCTCTTCCAATAATCTGCGCATCCTTTTTTAGAAGTCCATCATCCGTCACATAACTTTCTGACAACGGCAGACTGTTGGAATAGTAATCTGCTCCCTTAGTATCTCCTTCCCTGATAACCGTTTCTGTCAGAACAGAATTCTCAATGCTAACCCATGCTACCCTTTCATATCCCTGAACTGCCGATAAGGCAATAATACCGACACCATCCTCATTTCCGAAAAGCTTACTGTGTGAACCGGTAAAGATTCCCATGTCCACTGCCTTTCCGTCAGTATCAAGCTTATAGACATGATACAGATAATCTGCCTCACAGGTTCCTTCCTTTATGAACATTTCCAAAATTCCGTCACAATCCATGTCATATACGGAATAAACCCCGTATTCTCCAAGGCTTTCCTTCTTTTCTGCCAGCAGGTTCACAAATGCAGAATAATTCGTTTCTGACACCACAGTCTGTTCCTGTGTTGCCTTTTCATTCGTATTGCCCCTGGTACAGGCACACAGTACTAACACTCCCACTGCTGCCAGTATCACCAGATACTGATTTTTTCTTTTCATCCTCTCATCCTCCTGATATATTGGAGAAAATTTTTTTCCCCTTATCTCTTATACCGTCTCACCCGGCACAGAAACGCTGCTATTCTCTCCCCTTGACTTCATATCAACCTTTCTCTCATACATTTTCTCATCCGCACGTTCAAATACACTTTCATAGCTGCTGTCAATATTCTTATCATACACTGCACTGCCGATTGCCGCCGATGGCTTCAGGTTTCCGGTATAATCCTTTAAGTTTCTTTCAAATGCTTCCGAAAGCTCACTGCACTTTTTGCCATCTGTATCCCATAAAATTACCGCGAACTCATCTCCGCCTATCCGGAAAACATGTTCCGCTCCAAACACTGCAACCGCCGCCTTGGAAATGGCAATAATCAGTTCATTTCCATAACTGTGTCCGTAAGTATCATTAATGGATTTCAGACCATTTACATCAATTACAAATACAGCAAATGCACATTCTTTATCCTGTATGTTCTTTTTTATGTCCGAAACTTCATGAAGATATGCCGTATTATTTTTTGTTTCCGTAAGCTTATCCATGTAAGCCAGATTATTAATATAATCTATTCGTATTTTCAGCTGGTGAGCTGTTTCCTTCAAACTCTCCGCAAGAGTTCCCACCTCATCCTTTGACTTGCAGGCTAAAGAAACTTCCAGATTTCCCTGCGCTATTTCTTTCGCAGCAAGATTCAATTCCTTTAACGGTTTTACAATGGTTTTGGCGATTGCAAGAGCAGCAAAGATAAAGACCAGTATTATAAAACATGCCATAATAATAATCTGAATAATCAACCTGTTTTTTGTACGGTCAATTTCCGAAACAGGAACCGTGACAGCAAGGTTCATGCCGTTTTCAAGAGACCGGAACACAACTTTTTTCTCTTCACCGTCCAACTCATGATCATACAAAGTATCCATACTAAGAAGGTCATCGTCTCCTGCCACCAAAAGGCTGTCACTTAATTCCCTTACCACGGTTCCCTGCGAATAATGTCTGCTATGGACAATTACAAAATTCTCATCCGTGATAAATGCATGGCCTGTCTCATATATTTTTATTTTGTCAACCATCTCTGCAATATAATTAAAGTCAATATCCATACCTACAATTCCAAAAAGCTCATCATCCTTATATACGGGAATCACATAGGAAATCATATATATGTCAATGTTTTTATTATCATATGGCTGCATCCACACTGCTTTTCCTTCATTTACCGGAATATAATACCAGCCCACATGTTCCACATCATCCGGGCTGTATAGTGAAAAATCCGTAAGCTTTTCATCAACAAATCTTTCATTTTCCGTATTCTTTACCTTAAAAAAGCCTGCCTTAGGTGACGTGATATCCGGATTAAAGCGGACATAAACCGCTACTGCACCATCCGTTGCATTGGCAATGGTCAGGCCGAGTTCTTCCAGATCGTTTGTGAATTCTTCCAGATATTCCGAATCCCTTGAAAGTCTGTTAATGCTTTCCAGATTATCAACGGCATATCCCGACAGGATTTCCACGGACTGTTCTATTTTTCCGAGTACATTATTTAACTCCTGTGCTTTTTCACTGCACATCAGATTCATTACCTTAACCGAGTCCTCATCAATGGCCTTTCCAAAGCTCATGATGCCGGTAACACCAACAATTGTTGTGGAAGCAATGATTCCTGTTAAAATCAGCAGGATAATTTTTGTCTGAACAGATTTCATATGATGCAAGCTCCTTATTATTTCATCATTTTATCTTCGCCTTCTCCAAATCCCCATGAGTAAATTCGCTCCATGTATACTGATTCATGTATTCTCCCCGGTATGCATTGATTCCTGTGGACTTTCCCGTAAGCCAGTCAAAATAATCACACTGGATTTTTTCCGGAATAATGGCGATTCTTCCCCTCTGTCTGCTGACTGCATCCTTTAAACCGTACTTTTCCAGTGTCTCAACCAGGTCCTTTCTAATATTTTTCAGATAGGAAATATGTCCCCCGGCATTTTCCTCATCCTCCCACAGAATTGCCATCAGTTCCCCATTGGTACATAACGCTCCGTTCCGGTCTATGAGATATGCCAGCAATTCCTTCGTCTTACTGTATTGGAACTTTACCGGTTCATCCCCATAGAACACCTCAAAGTTTCCGAAAGTTTGTATTCTTAATTCTTTTTTTGCCGGAGTCTGAACCGGATTTCTAAGATTTTCCATTTCCAGTTTTATTTTTTCCTGCGTAACAGGCTTCATCACATATCCGCTGGCACGAAGAGTAAATGCCTGATTCATGTACTCATCATAACCTGTTGCAAATATGATATTAATTCTCGGATTTCTTAATTTCATCTGCCGCGCAAGCTCAATTCCATTCATTCCACGCATCTCAATATCCAGAAATGCCACGTCACAGCTGTTATCTTTTATAAAATCCACCGCCTGGTTCGCATCCCGGAATCCATATACATCTGCATCCGGTGCTGCTTTCTTTATTGCCTCAACCAGACCTTCCAGTGCAATTTTTTCATCATCAACTGCCACAATTATCATCCGGCATTTCCCTCCTTTGGAAGTTTTATGACGACTCTGGTACCTCTGCCTTTTTCACTGTAAATCTCCAGTGTGGCATGACTCATTTCCCACAGTCTTTTTCGTACATTTTCAATACCGACATGAGTTCTTCCGTCATCTTTTACTTCATTCACGTCATATCCTGCGCCGTCATCCGCAACCACAACCTCATACCATTCTTTCCTTTCTCTGGTACTGATGGTAACCGTTCCTCCTGTTTGAGTCTTACCAACACCATGTTTTACGGCATTTTCCACAAGTGGCTGTACTGTCAGGGTCGGAATCAGAAAGGACGTTGTCTCAATGTCATACACAATTTCCAATTCTTCGTCAAAACGCATTTTTTCCAGTGATAGATATATTTTTACATGTTCCAGTTCCTTTTCAAATGCAACCGGTAAATTTCTCTTCAGCGACTCCAGATTTCCCCTCAGGTAATCCGAAAAATCACTGATTGCTTTCTGCGCCTTTGCGGGATTTTTTTCGCACAAATGATAAATGGTGTTAAGGGAATTATATAGAAAATGTGGCTGAATCTGGCTAAGCATAATTGAAATCCTGCTCGCTGCAAGTTCTGCCTCCTGCTCCTTCATTTTTCGTTCCTGCTCCACATAACCCCAGATAGAAACAAATCCACTTATAATAATATAAATCAAAAATGCTGTTAAGGTAAATAGAAGCCCTGATGAATTTCCTTTCACGTAAAATGCCAGCACATCTGCTGCCACACCTGCCACACATACCATGAACATGCCTTTTCCAAAACCATTCTTTTTTTTCCTGCCTGATTTGATCCAGTCATGAATCATCACTCCTGCGCATAAGAGCACACCGATAAGCAGCATAAAATGTGTTACAACTAAAGTTTCACGAAAATCCCGTATATTCGTTATCTGCAGTATAATCTGAATCATGCAGGCAACACTTAGTGCCAGGCAGAAATAATTGAATAACGGATAAAACTTCTTATTGTATCGATACTGAATGGATTTTAGAAGGGGTACACCGCCCAGCATAAGCATTGCCAGGGAAACATAAAATAAAAAAACCGGTTTTTCCTGCATCATAAACGGGCTAAAACGTGTATCCGTCAGCCGCCACAGTCCAAGCATTACAGAAAAGTTTCCAAGTGCTGCCAGATTATAATCCCGTTTCTTAGAAAACAGTGTACCAAAGGCTACCATAATAAACAGCATTCCCACCAGCATTGCAATGCTGCCAATAATAATCTGCGGCAAATCCAGCTTCAGACGCTCCGTATATATGCTAAGCTCGGAACCCATAAGAAATTCCACTTTCCGTTCACGAAAGCTTTCATATGCCGGTGTAATAACGACACGGATTTCCTTGCCGCCATCTTCCGGATAAAGCGGAATCATCACCCAGCTGCTTCCGATGGTTTTACCAAACAGGAGATTCTCATCCGGCACCAGACTATATATGAGTTCGTCTTCCAGATACACATGAACAGACTGATGAACCACATAAAAAGCCAGACAATTATCCTGTGGTTTTACCTCAGGCAGTGTCCATGTATACACCTTATGTACTCCAATGGGTGCTTCTTCATCTCTTTCTTCCTCAATCCGGTAATCCTCTATCGTTTCATATCCTGCATCCTTCCTCTGGGAAGTCACATGAACATTATTCGCCACCCCAAGATAAACAAGCAATACCATCATCAAGGCTAATGCAATTCCATATGCTCTTACTGATATTTTTTCTCCATCTGGCAGATGACTTATTTTTTTACGAAATTCATTTAAGTTTTTCAATTTCCGGCTCCTTCACATCATTTGCAGATTCAAAAATGACTCCTTTTGCTTTTCCATTCTGTTTCGCAACATATAATGCCTGGTCAGCAGACGAAAAAACCGTACGTCTATCCTGCATTCCGTCCTGACGATATATTCCCGTGCAGACCTGCAGCCGGTATTTCTCGTTATTTTTCAAAAGACTTCGGTTTATCTGTATCATCTTTTCCAGTACTGTTTCCGGCATTTCAAACGAAACCACGGCGAATTCATCTCCGCCATAGCGGAAAACCATATCTCCAAAATTATCTCTTAACAGTTCAGCAATCTGTACCAGACAGCAGTCTCCCGTCTCATGTCCCAGTGTATCATTAATGGTTTTAAAATTATCCACATCCAGCAGCGCAAATGTATACTGTGTCTGCTCTTTTTCCAGCTTTTCCAGATATTCATCCATAAAACGTCTGTTTCCAATATGAGTCAGTGCATCCATCTCAGACAATTCTTCCAGCCGGTAGTTTGCAATGTACTCAGAACGTGTGGCTGCATAGCTCCTGTAAGACATCAGAATGGATACCGCAAGGAAAATTGCCAGATTCAGATAAAATCCAAAATACAGCCTTGTATTACCTTCCAAAACACACAATGCTATCATGAACACTGTGGAAAGAACTGTAATAATCCCATAAAATCCGGTATGGAATATAATAAGACTTCCTACTGCCGATAAAATTGTCAGATATGTAAATGGAAATCCTCCTTCCATGATATCCAGACCCGAAATCCATGCACTCCAGAATATCAGGATAATACAGTAAATATATGCATTAATTACGGCATACTTTACTTCATTCTTTTTTATGTATAGTCTGTTTACAAAAAATGCTGCCAATGTAACAATCAGTAAGAAAACGTAGGAAGCAAAGTAGAAGCGCCGTCTCATTTCCTCAAAATTAAAATGAATGATACCATAACACATCATGAAAATTTCCAATGCTGCAATAAACAACAGCAATCCTTCATATTCACGCCAGTGCTTTTTAAAATTAATCTGTATTACTTTTTTGTAATCCATTTGTGCCTCCCTGATAAAAAACATCCATTATCCATCATAGTAAACTGCTTTTTTCGGCATATAAAGAAATATTTTGATTAATTATATCATTTATAAAGACACAGAAGGGACACAGAAAATAAGCAAAAAGAAATAGCATCCCAACGTCCTAAGTTAGATGCTATTTCCGTATCTATTTCACACACCCAATCAATTCCTTAATATCCGCCACACCGTTCTTTTCCATGAACGCCCGGATTCCATCGATTACTTCCATTGTTACCGATGGATTATGGAAATTTGCCGTACCCACGGATACCATAGTTGCACCTGCCATGATAAACTCCAGTGCATCCTCCGCACTTGCGATTCCTCCCATTCCGATTACCGGAATCTTCACTGCATTCGCTGCCTGGTAAACCATGCGCACCGCAACCGGCTTAATGGCAGGACCGGAAAGTCCGCCGGTCTTATTGGCCAGAGCAAATGTTCTGCGGTTAATGTCAATCTTCATGCCAGTCAGCGTATTGATAAGGGATACCGCATCGGCTCCGCCTGCTTCCACAGCCTTTGCCATCTCGGCAATATCCGTCACATTCGGACTTAATTTCATGATAACTGGCTGCTTTGCCACTGCCTTGACTGCTTTTGTGATTTCATAAGCTGCATCCGCCTTCTGACCGAAAGCAATGCCTCCCTCCTTCACATTCGGACAGGAGATGTTGATTTCCAGCATGTCTACCGGCTCACCGGCAAGGCGTTCTGCCACTTCCACATAATCTTCCCTGCTCTTGCCACAAACATTTACAATAATCTTTGTATCGTACTTTTTAAGAAACGGAATATCACGTTCACAGAATACATTTATTCCCGGATTCTGTAATCCGATGGCATTCATCATTCCGCCATAAGTCTCAGCTATTCTCGGCGTTGGATTACCCGGCCAAGGCACATTGGCAACGCCCTTTGTGGTAACCGCACCCAGTTTATTCAAATCCACTAATTCTGCAAATTCCATGCCGGAGCCAAAAGTTCCGGAAGCCACGGTAACTGGATTCTTAAATTCCACTCCTGCAATCTTTACACTCAGATTCGGTGTTGTACTCATCAGAACTCAACCTCCTTTGCATTAAATACAGGTCCTTCCTTGCAGATTCTTGCATTGTGTACATGAGAATGGCTGTCCACATCCTTTGTCTTACATACACAGGCAAGGCACGCACCGATACCGCATGCCATCTTCTCTTCCAATGAAATGAAAGCTTCCATTCCATTTTCCTCTGCAAATGCCTTAATTGCACGAAGCATCGGCTTCGGTCCGCAGGCATAGATAACCTCTCCGGTAATGCCCTGTTCCCTTATGGCATCCAGCACATTTCCCCTGGTTCCTGCACTGCCATCCTCTGTTGCAATATAGACATCCCCGAACGGTTCAAACTCTTCATTTAGGAAAAGTACATCCCGATATCCAAGCACGATGGACTTTTGACAATTAAGCCGCTTGGCAAGTTCTAACATCGGCGGAATTCCGATACCTCCGCCAAGCAAAATAGCTTTTCTGGTATCCAGTGTATAACCATTTCCAAGCGGTCCTAACACATCCAGAGTATCGCCCGCCTTGTAACCGGAAAATTCCTCCGTTCCCTTTCCAACCACACGATAGACCATGCGAAGATTATTCCCGTCTGTCTCACAAATGCTGATTGGCCTTGGAAGCAGTCTTGAGCCGTCATTGGAATAAACAGAAACAAACTGACCCGGCTTTGCATTTACCGCAATATCCTTTGTTTCAATCCACAATGAATACACATCCAAAGACAGCTGTTCCTGTCTTACTATCCTTACTTTTTCCCTGAATTCCATGAATCAATCCTCTTTACTTTCCGGCGCTTCTTAAAGCTCCCATGATATCTTCACGCATGTCAATAACCGCCTGTCTTGATGCATCTGCATAGTTTACGGCACCAAAGGAAGCGTATTTTTCCTGCTTATATGCAGCTATGATGCCTCTGGAGCTGTTGACGATGGCACCAAGGCCGTCTTCATTAAAGTAATGCACAAGATCTGCTGCCTTTCCGCCCTGTGCGCCATATCCCGGCACGAGAATATATGTCTTCGGCATTAATTTACGTAACACTTTTCCCATCTCCGGATAGGTTGCACCAACAACGGCACCCACATAGCTGTAAGTGTCACCCATGTGGCTCTCGCCCCACTTTGCAACCTGTTCTCCCACGATTTCATATAACGGTCTTCCATCCACAAGCCTGTCCTGAAACTCTCCGCTGGATGGATTGGATGTCTTAACCAACACGAAAATTCCTTTCTTTTCTTCCCTGCATACGTCAAGGAACGGATTCACTCCATCCGAGCCAAGATACGGATTCACCGTTACAAAATCCTCATCAAAGGTCTTAAAGCTCTTAGAACCAACCTTTACCTTTCCAAGATGACCTACTGCATAAGCGGTGGATGTGGAACCGATGTCACCTCGTTTAATATCTCCGATTACCACAAGATCCTTTTCCTTACAGTAATCAACAGTCTTTTGGAAAACCTTAAGGCCTTCCACGCCAAACTGCTCATACATTGCAATCTGTGGTTTTACAGCCGGAATCAGGTCATAGGTTGCATCGATAATTCCCTTGTTGTACTGCCATACTGCTTCACAGGCACCCTCAATGGTCTCTCCATATTCTGCAAATGCTTTGCTTACAATTTGTTCCGGAATGTAGTTCATCATCGGGTCCAGTCCCATGACGATTGGTGCATCCAGTTTCTTTATTTTCTCGACTAATTTATTAATCATGTCTGTTTTATCCTCCTAAAATTCTTTCGTTTCTATGCCCGGTATGCAAATTCACCATTACAAATGGTATACAATACCTTACCATGAACCTTCTTGCCGTTAAACGGGGTATTCTTACCAAGTGACACAAATTTCCTGGAATCAATTACCCATTCTGCCGCAGGATCAATAATGGTAATATCCGCAACCTTTCCTTCCGTAAGGGTACCACGGTCAATTCCGATAACCTTTGCCGGATTATAACTCATCTTCTCAACCATCTGAAGCGGGGTAAGATATCCGGTCTCCACAAGTTCCGTAATCGTAAGGCACACGGAAGTCTCCAGTCCCGTGATTCCAAACGGTGCATCCTTAATGGACTTTCTCTTCTCATCCGCGCCATGTGGTGCGTGATCCGTGGAAATGACATCCATGATACCGTCACGAAGACCGGCCTTTAATGCCTCCACGTCTTCCTTCGTACGAAGCGGCGGATTCATCTTAAAATTAGCATCATCACAGGTAATGTCATCTTCCGTCAGTGTAAAATGATGCGGACAGACTTCACCGGTAACCGGCAGTCCCTCTTCCTTTGCCAGTGCAATCATCTTTACCGAATCCCTGGTGGAACAATGGCACAAGTGAAGCTTACATCCTGTGTTCTTTGCAAGCAGGATATCTCTTGCCACAATAACATCTTCCACTGCATTCATGATACCAAACATTCCCATTTCCTTTGCTTTCGGTCCCGCATTCAACACGCCTCTTGCCACAAGGTTCTTATCCTCACAGTGCGCCATAACAACAATGTCCGACCTTTTTGCAAGCTTCATTGCCTGACGGTACAATCTGGCATTCATGACCGACTTGCCGTCCTCGCTGATGGCAATGGCTCCTGCTGCCGCAAGAGACTCAATATCCGTCATGTACTCTCCTTCCTGTCCGACCGTAATTGCCGCAACCGGAAGCACATTAATCATGGTCTCACGATTCGCCTTGTCAATCACGTATTTTAACGTATCCACGTTATCCGTTACAGGATTGGTATTCGGCATCGGGCATACCGTGGTAAATCCTCCCTTAGCTGCTGCCTTTCCGCCTGTCTTAATGGTCTCCTTGTACTCAAATCCCGGATCACGGACATGTACATGCAGATCAATAAGTCCCGGCGTCACATAACATCCCGTGGCATCGATAATCTCATCCGCTGCTGCCTCAATCCCCTTAGAGACACTCTGGATAATGCCATCCTCCACGTAAATGTCCATAATCTCATCCCTGTTATTGGCAGGATCCAACACACGTCCGTTTTTAATCAATATCGTCATCGTTCTAGTCACCTTTCATAAAAACTTAGTTAGAGTTATTTTAGCACAGTTATGAAAAAAAGGAAACCATTTCTGATTTCCTTTTCCTATTTCTTGTCTGTCAATAAACAGTGTATTTCGATATTTTCAATTAATGGTGGAACAGACGGATTCCGGTAAATGCCATCGCCATGTTATACTTGTCCGCACATTCGATAACAAGGTCATCTCTTACGGAGCCACCCGGCTGTGCAATGTACTTCACACCGCTCTTGTATGCTCTCTCAATGTTATCGGAGAATGGGAAGAACGCATCCGAACCAAGTGTGACATCCGTGTTTCCGTCAAGCCAAGCCCTCTTTTCCTCACGGGTAAATACCGGTGGCTTCACCTTAAATCTCTTCTGCCATTCACCTTCACGAAGAACATCCTCGTATTCATCTCCGATATATACATCAATGGTGTTATCCCTGTCGGCACGTCCTAAAGTATCCACAAACTGAAGATTTAATACCTGTGGAGCCTGACGAAGATACCAGTTATCTGCCTTCTGACCTGCAAGTCTGGTACAATGTACTCTGGACTGCTGTCCTGCACCGATACCGATTGCCTGTCCGCCCTTAACATAGCATACGGAATTGGACTGTGTATACTTTAAGGTAATCAGTGCAATCTTCATGTCAATAATTGCAGATTCCGGAATCTCCTTATTCTTTGTAACAATGTTGGATAATAAATCACCGTTAATATCCAGTTCATTTCTTCCCTGTTCAAATGTAATTCCATAAACCTGCTTTCTTTCAAGTTCTGCCGGAACATAAGACGGATCAATCTGGATAATGTTGTAATTTCCTTTTTTCTTTGCCTTTAATAATTCCAGTGCTTCCTCTGTGTATCCCGGTGCAATGACGCCATCCGAAACCTCTCTCTTAATGAGTCTTGCCGTATCTGCGTCACACACATCGGATAATGCAATGAAATCACCAAAGGAAGACATTCTGTCCGCACCTCTTGCCCTTGCATACGCGCATGCAAGCGGAGAAAGCTCTCCAAGATCATCCACCCAGTAAATCTTAGCCAGAGTTTCTGTCAGTGGAAGGCCAACTGCCGCGCCTGCCGGGGAAACATGCTTAAAAGAGGTTGCTGCCGGAAGACCGGTCGCTTCCTTTAATTCCTTCACTAACTGCCAGCCGTTAAATGCATCTAAGAAATTGATATATCCCGGCTTTCCGTTTAACACGGTAACAGGAAGGTCGCTTCCATCCTCCATGAAAATCCTGGAAGGCTTCTGATTTGGATTACATCCGTATTTTAACTGAATTTCATTCATGATAATTTCTCCTTTTTCTTTTTATTTATCATTCTTTATCTATACATTCTTATTGATGATTCTCGTTTCATACTTACCTGTTGCAATGTCAATAAATCTTACAAACAGTGAAACCTTGTTATCTTCATTAAGACTTGTCCATACAAGATTGGTAAATTCATCAATGTCATCCGGCACGGAAACTAACTTTGGTTCGCCTTCAAAGCTTGGAAGCGGATTGCCGTCATGCATGTATGTGTGAATAAAGTGTCCTTCACCTGCAACCGGATTCTCATATGCAAATGTATAACGGTTACATGCATCCGGATTACCGTTATTACTCTTTAAGATTGACATGGAATAATCATATTGGCCGTCTTCCACGTGCATTACACCGGAGATTCTTGGCGTGTAATTCGGAGCATCATGCTCATACTTGCGTACTCTTAATGACTCTTCAAAAGTCTTACCCTCGCTCATGCCTTCATATACGGTATCAGTCTGATCACCATTTGTTACAATTGTACTGTTACCCAGCACGCGAACCGGTGAATAAATAATAAGCTCAGGTGCAACTAATAATGTGCTTGGATCAAACGCCTGGGTTCTAATTCCTTCACCGTCCTCAACAAACACACGGTTACGGCTGCTTTCACTTCTTCCCATGATAAAGTAGGCCGTTACCGCCTTGGTTCCATCCGCGGACTTACCGATTACGATTCCTCGTCCCGGATATGAATTTTCCTTTAATTCCTGTTCCAGTGATAACATTTTCATTTGCAATATCCTCCGTTTTTTATAAAATGCCTGACGGCTGAATTACATAAAAAGACCGTCTGGGTGCACTTAATCTAAGGCTGCCCAGGCGGTCGGCTGATTCATGCTTTAAATACACTCCCTGTAGGTTTTTCCTACACAAATAAAATCATTCTGCATGCAAAATGTATTTCATTTGTTTCCGCCAGTCGTGTACCATTTCTTTAATTGTAAATGATAACCGTAATATTTGCAATCCCTTTTTCAATTAAGATTGAGCTGTAAATTATCTTGCAGCATCTAAAGTTGCTATGCCTGCTTCTATCTTCAGCTTATCAATCATGCTCTGTCCACATTCCGTCACGGCACGGATGATTTCATCACTCATACCCATTCTCAGCATATTACGGATTACATCCTGTTTTTCCTGATTTCGTCCTCGGCTCACTCCTTCCGCCACACCATCATTGAACTGATCTTCCCATGCTTTACACATATCTGCCACTTCCTCTCTTTCTTTGTCATCCCATTGATACTGAAACACCATTCTCTCATTCATCTTCGTACAGGCATTTAAAACCTCTGCCGCACTCCTTGGAATGTTACAAAAATAATCTTTATTCTCCTGTATGTACCTTCTGTATTCTATTTTATCCTCGGAACGCTTCAGGGCTCCAACCACATATTTCACGTCCGATTTCATCCGTTCCAGTGCTTTATCCGGTATCTTCCTTACCGGAATAACATTAACTTTGTAGTTATTTAACATTTTCTTCACATTGTCCGGGAATTCATTGAAGCTCCACATATCCTGTAAATAATGTGGCTGCTTCCACTCTTTTCTTCCCCAGTACAATACAATGTCTAATATGGGTAGAATTTTATCTTCCGTCCGAAAATGATATAAAAAATCGTCCTCTTTTGTATACAGCGTCTGATTTTTCTTTTCCCGATTCTTTTCCTGAATCCATTCCACATTTCTACGATATTCCAGATAATCCATTCCAAGCTGCCGGATTGGAAATATCAGATTCACATTCTGCTGGTTTTCTACTCCCACCAGAATATCCTGACCTTTCAGTTTCATCCGCCTTAGTATGTCCCGTTGAGAAAAAGCTAGTACGTTCTTTCCGTTATCAGAATAAAATCCGTCCTTATCTTCTACGTCCTCCACATGAAACAGTTCTTCTCCCACAGCATAATTGCAAAATGAAACCAGCCGTTCCTTTTTCTGCAAATAGTCTGTAATTGCATTATTGGGTTCACCCATTCTTTCCTTTCCGCAAGAAAGAGAAAAGCCCTTCAGTTGTCGATTGGTAACCAGTAACTATACATTTCCCATCCCTGCTATCGATAATCAATTGAATTCAGCAAGGATTTGCAAAGAATAAAGAATTATAGAAATTCCAGATAGACTTATCGTCCGCTTTGAAATAAACTTGCTAAGATAAGTATATTTATTTTCATGGGGAAAGTCAATAAGGAAGTTGTCATTCCAAACTTCTTCAGCATCAATTCATAGAAAACACCCGGACATATCTTCTCTTCGATTTCATACATTGCAGCAAGTATTACTCTTTTACTAACAAGAGGTTGCTTTATCTGCCTTTCAAGATATTGTTTCAGATGATATGAGTGAATTATTTATGGATATAATGCTTACACATTCGGCAGAAATCCTGACCATCTGGAATGGTGCAGATCTATCTTATTTTAAAAGAAACTCTAATCACCCGTTGGTTCAAAATCAAAAAAGAATTTTATACAAGTGATTTAGTAAAATCATAAATTCCGGCCGTTTCAGCATTCCTGTATTCATGCTTTTCATAATATCCAATAAGATTTCCGGCATTGTCTCTTAATGCAACCATATATACATCCTTGTTTTCTTTCTCATTATGGAATGTGTATATCATATTATTAGCCGGACTTTCAGCAAACCACGAAACAATCTTTTCTATGATTTCACACGATTTCTCATTGTGACAATTCATCAAACTCTTCCCTATTAGCGCAGCACCGCCACGCTTTCCATATCTCATTTTTGCAGAAGGATTCATATATACAATCGTATGATGCAAGTCACATAGAACTATCGAAGCCCTGTCCTGTTCAAGTACACTTTTAATCATTTCATTAAGCATAGCCCTATTCCTCCATATTTAACGCAATAACAGGTTTATTATTAATTTACAGGCGACAACCCTCACATAATTCATCCAGATCCATACCATGCTTTTCACATAATAATCTCCATATACCCTTTATTTCAGAAACATATTTTTCATTGCAAAGTCCCATTCTTTCCGGTTCTCCCATGATTTGTTCGTAAGAATCACTTAAAGTATATATCTTCAAATAAGGAACAATTCTTCTGGAATTTAACTTCCAATATCCTTTCTCTGAAAACTATATAATGAGAAATATCCGTCTCACTTATTTTAATCGAACATTTCCCTAAAACTCAAACTCCATAATCTCACAATTTCTGATTCCGAATCTGGCATACTCTTCATTTCCCATATCGCAAAAATAGGACTTTATCACACGCGCAATTCCGTTATGTGCCACCAGAAGATATGTTTTTTCATCCGATTCCGCCTTCAGCTCATCCAGAAGATTATAAATCCGCTGTGCCAGAAAAAGCATACTCTCACCGCCCTCAAAATGGTCGATAAAATGTGTTTTTGCCTCCTGAAACTCTTCGCCGTTTCGCGGTGTAGATTCATATTTGCCAAAATTCTGCTCCTTAAGGCGCATTTCCATCCGCATCGGAATCCCGGTCATTTCTGAAATGTGTCCTGCCGTGTCTTTCGCACGAACAAGAGGAGAGTAAAGAATTTCATCAATCATGAGTCCATCCTTTTCCATACTCTCCTTAATCTGTCTTCCAAGTGCTATTGCCTGTTCATGTCCAAGCTCTGTTAGAGCAATGTCTGTTGCTCCGCAGATTTTATTCTCCACATTCCAGACCGTTTGTCCGTGTCTTGTAAAATATAATTTTCCCATGGTTTGCTCCTTGTGATGATACCTATTCCAGCCTACTGCCCAATATATAAAACTCCAAGGGTTCCAGGCCCGCAGTGGGAAGAAATTACGCCGCCTGCTCGGGTAACAATAATTTCATCAAAATGTTCCAGACTCTTTAAATAGGCAGAAACCTGGTCAACAATTTCCTGTCCGCATCCGGAATGCGTTATGAACACCCTTTTTGTTCTGGCTTTTTTCAAATCTTCTTCCATGTCTTTCACATAATTCATAATTACAGAATCCATTTTGCCACGGTACTTTTTGGTTGCTTCCATGGCTCCATCCTCTACCACAATCTTTGGATGAAGCTTTAAGATTCCTCCTGCCATGGCTGCAACACTGCTGCATCTTCCGCCTCTATGCAGATATACCAGTGTATCTACTACAAAGCTTGCACGCACCAGCGGCTTTAACTGTTCCATTGCCGCAGTGATTTCTTCCTTCGTTTTTCCTTCTTTTGCCATGATTGCCGCTTCAATGACAAGTAGTCCGATTCCAGTGGACAGATTTGCGGAATCAATAACACTCACTTTCTCTTCTGCCTCAAGTTCTTCTGCTGCCATCCGGAAAATATTTCCCGTGGTAGACATTTTCTCCGAAATGCTGAACATTACCGCCTCATTACCTGCATCCAGAACATTCTTTAATACATCCATGGTATCATCAATGGAAGATGCAGATGTCTTTGGCGTTGTCTTATTATCATCGGACCACTGATAAATGTCATCCGGACTAATTTCACTGCCATCCTTATATTCTTTTTCTCCAAGCACAATATGTAACGGAATAATTGAAATATCATATTTTTCAATCAACTCCTGTGACAGGTCACAAGTGCTGTCTGCAATAATTTTTACCATAATATTTCCCCTTTCTTCTCTTGATGAGACAGATTTTCCATAAACAGGGGCTGTCGCTTTAACGAATGAAATTTCGTGAGGCGACAGCCCCTGTTGAGTGTAGATAAAGTATCCTTTGGAAAACATTTACATATTGGCATAGGATTTTATCATTTCCTCTTTCTCTACGCCAATCATACTCTTTCAAATGCTGATGCAGGCATAGATAATTGCATTTCTGCTATTTCCTATGCCAATCTCATTCTTTCAAATGCTGATGCAGGCATAGAGAATTGCATTTCTGCTATTCGCTACGCCAATCTCATTCTTTCAAATGCTGATGCAGGCATAGAGAATTGCATTTCTGCTATTTCCTATGCCAATCTCATTCTTTCAAATGCTGATACAGGCATAGAGAATTGCATTTCTGCTATTTCCTATGCCAATCTTACTCTTTCAAATGCTGATGCAGGCATAGAGAATTGCATTTCTGCTATTTCCTACGCCAATCTTACTCTTTCAAACGCTGATGCAGGCATAGAGAATTGCATTTCTGCTATTCGCTACGCCAGATTTTGTGCTACATTGCTTACGGCATAAATTTTGGCATTCATTAAAGGAGCATGTCGCTTTAACGAATTTTCATTCGTTGAAGCGACACCCCCCTGCTTCAAATTCCAAAATTACTTCAATAATCCCATAACCCAGTCTAAGAGATTGTAGTCCCTGAAAAGAGCAACTGCAACCAGTGAAACTGTTGACATAATCTTAATCAGAATATCAAGGGATGGTCCAACCGTATCCTTCAAAGGATCACCTACGGTATCACCTACAACGGCTGCATCATGAGCCGGTGAACCCTTCTTCTGTCCTTCAATGGCACCGGATTCAATGTATTTCTTGGCATTATCCCATGCACCACCTGCATTACCGGTAAAGATTGCAAGCATGATAGCAGAAAGTGTTGCACCAATTAATACGCCTCCCACAAACCAAGGTCCACATAAAAATCCTGCAACCAATGGGAATACAATGGAAAGAACAGCCGGAACTCTCATTTCCTTTAATGCACCCTGTGAAGAAATCTCGATACAGGTCTTGTAGTCAGGCTTAGCCTTTCCTTCAAGAATTCCAGGAATTTCCTTAAACTGTCTTCTGACTTCTTCTACCATCTTACGAGCTGCCTTGGCAACGGCTTCAATTAACATACCTGAGAACAGGAACGGTAATGCCGCACCAACCATTGCACCTGCAAGAATCAGTGGGTTTGTAAAGTTTAACTCCAGAGGAGTCGTTGGATCATTAAATGAGTAAAGGTAAGAAACCATAAGGGAAAGTGCTGCAAATGCTGCAGAACCAATTGCAAATCCCTTACCGATTGCTGCTGTTGTGTTACCAACAGAATCAAGCTTATCCGTGATTTCACGAACTTCCGGATCCAGTTCGGACATTTCTGCAATACCGCCGGCATTATCAGAAATAGGACCATATGTATCGACGGAAACTGTGGTACTTACAAAGGAAAGCATACCAATGGCTGCCATGGAAATACCAAACATTCCAGAAACTGCATAAGACGCATAAGTTGCCACACCAAGAAGAATCAGTGGTGCCATGCAGGACTTCATTCCTACTGCCATACCCTGTGTAATGGTAAGCGCCGCACCTTCCTTGGAAGCTTCTGCGATTAATTTAGTCGGCTTATAATCATAGCTTGTGTAATACTCAGCAATCATACCGATGACAACACCACTGACAACACCGATAGATGCTGCAATCCATGGAGAAAGATAACCAAGCTTAAAGCCTGCTGCTACCAGAGCATCTGCTAAGGAAGCATCATTAAATAACATATATGTAGCCACAAATCCGCAGATAATGGTAAGTGCTGCAGAAACAATCGTTGCAAAATTCAAATCCTTATGAGGATTATTGGAACCCTTCTTAAAAAGAACCGATGCAATACCGATGATACATGCAATCAGACCACATGCCGCAAAAATAAGCGGATAATAGAACATCTTCTGAAGAAGTGCTTCACTAAAGTTACCATTTGTTACTGCTGACACCAGGAAAAGGTGTGAAGCAAGAATGATACCGGATGAAATGGCACCAACATAAGATTCCAGAAGATCGGAACCAAGACCGGCAACGTCACCTACGTTATCACCTACATTATCTGCAATGGTTGCAGGGTTACGAGGGTCATCCTCAGGAATGTGTGCCTCTGTCTTACCAACAAGATCAGCACCCATGTCTGCTGCCTTTGTATAAATACCACCGCCTACACGGTTGAACATTGCCACGATGGAACATCCAAGCGCATAGCAGGATAAACACTGTGTAAAAATACCGCCATTTTTAATGGCTTCAATGGACATGAGATTTAATCCCATTCCAAAGATTAAATAAACAAGAAAAAGACCAAGCAGTGCAAATCCGCCAACACAAAGACCCATTACGGAACCACCGCGGAATGCAACCTTTAATGTCTCCCCGATATTCTTGGTCTCACGTGCCTTGTTGGATACACGTACATTGGCATATGTGGCAATCTTCATTCCAACCCATCCTGCTGCTGCGGACATTAATACGCCGATTACAAAGCAGATGGCCGACTGCCATGACATGAATATAAATAATACTGCAAGAATCGCAACAACGATTGCAATAATTTTATACTCATAAACGATGAATGCATTGGCACCCACCCTGATTGCTGCCGCAATCTCAGACATTTTGTCTGTTCCTTCATCCATCTTCTTCACCGTGGTGAAGTTGAATGCTGCGAAAGCTAATGCTGCAAGAGCTGCAACAATAACTAATACTAAAGCTGTCATTTTTTACTTCCTTTCGTAAAATGAAATGTTAGCGTCCTGCTTCTTCATATCATTTTCATGCCGAATCCCCAAAACGCTTCATAGTAAATTTTAACAAAACATTTACGCAAGGTCAACTTAATTTAAGCATTTTTCACAAGTAGTTTTTTTAACAAAGATACAGCTTTAATCCATGCGCTTCCATACATTATCATAATACTTTTCCCATTTTTATCTTTCTTTACCCCCTTCCCTTGTCTGTTCATAATCCACAGTGGTCTGTGGAACCCAGATTCCATCTTCCTCCACCTGCTTCATGGTAACCGTTACCATTCCGCCCATTTCACGAAAGGAAAAAGTTACATATACAATACCTTCATTCCCGTTCGCCCATGACGATACAGTGGCCTTATTGTCATTATTTAAAATATTAAGAAGATACCTTGCAGAAGTCTCCGGATCGTAAAGATAGGAATATGGTTCCCTGTTTCGGTTACTTTCTGCATTTCTAATCAAGTCATCACTCAGTCCTGTTTTTAAATAATCCATCCCTGTTTCATTTATGATTCCATCCGGATATGCCGCGTAAAATTCTTCCTGTGTAACTATATTATCCAGATAATCAATACTTTGTCCTTTCACAATGAATTTCCCATTTTCAACAGAATAGGTAATCTCCTGACGCCATACTGTTACATGCGGTTCCGAGGTCTGTGCATAATACAAAATTGACGCATGGGATTCATTGTAATCCAGAATCCGGTAGTCCGTTTCCGGATTCCAGGGCCATGGACTGGACTGTCCCAGCTCATAGCCATTACCTGCCACGGAAAGCAAATTTTCTTTCATGAGAGATCCGATCATTTCCTTAGAACAGATTTCCGCAATGGCTTCTCCATCTCTTTCACAAAATTTTTTTGCCCATCCTTCCACATACATTTTCACCAACGTCTCATCAAAACTTAAGTCTTTCTTTGCCCGCTGTGTCTTTGGCACAATCTCTTCAAATTCTTCTGCACGCCATACGCCGTCTTCTTCCAGAACCATCCTTACCCGGGCTATTCCAATACCTGCCACTCCATTAAGCCTGCAATAAAAATCGGTTGTCTTTTCATCTACCTTCTGTGCAACATATTTATTTCCAACGCTCCATGGAACGCCGCCATAAAAGTACATAAAGCATAATTTCCCGTCAATCATTTTAAAATGTGTAACATTATCCATAAGCAGTCTTGTCCGGTCAACATGTGATAAATCAATAGGCTCCACAAAAAGCTTCTGTCTTAATTCCTCACGGTTTTTATATCCGTATGATTCCAGACTCACCACCGAATTTTCGATATAATCCAGAAACTCTTCTTCACTTCCTGCGATATTCCTGTTAACCTGCTGATAACCGCTTTCTGCTTCCTGTACAGTCCCTTTAATAACGGTTTCTACAATTTCTTCTGACTCCAAAGGAATTCTTCCCGAAAAATGCAGAATATCATACTTTATCTGTAATGCTAAAAGTGCCGCATCCACATCTTCTCCGGAATTCGTTCCCTCATAATACTGATACAGTTTTATCTTCTGTTCATCCACATCAAAATTATAGAAAATATACTGATTCTTATCGTCAAGTACCAGGTAATCCTGCCAGAGTCCCGGTTCATTGACAACCTGACTGAAATTTTCACCGGTTATCAGTTCAAAATTACTTCCGGAACGCACTTCCTGTGGGATATTATCATCCACTTCATATAAGAAAATATTGCCATTCACATCCACACCGTAAAATGATGTCAGGTAACATTTCCGTCCGTTCTTTTCCTCTACCGGATAACGGAATATCACCATGTCATCATTTGCATAAGTTTCCTTTGCATAAAAGAAATATTCACCCAGACTCTCTTCATCAAGATTTAACGAAACTCCGTATTCCGAGGTTGCACCTGTTGAAAGCGGGCAAGAACTGATTACATTTCCGTTTTCATCCACAATCTGAATCAGGAAACTTCCCGTAATCCTACTGTCATTATTCAACTTATCATTCTGACTCTTTGAATCTGTGACTTCCATTTTTGCAAAAACAACCTGTGCCGTATACTTCTTACTTCTGTAAGAATAGCCCTCTCCATAAGACTCGAATACATAAGAATTCACTCTCATGGAATAAATGACATCCCCTTCTCTTACATTTGCCAGGTCATCCTGCTTTTCCTGGTTTTTGACGGTATTCTCCGAATTATCATCCGCCGGATTTTCCACCACATTTCCATGCTTTAGATTCAGTCCGATAATGACTGCATTTGCTGCCACAAATACAAGAAATGCTGCAACTGCTGCCATTGCCTTATAAGAAATCCGCCTCCTGCCACGCTCCTGATTCTTTCTTAACAGTCTTTCCTTAATCTGCTCCCTATCCTTTTCATCCATTTTCGTCCCATGATAAGCAGATTTTACGATATCCATGAATTCCTCTCTATCTGGTTCCTGCATTTTTTTCCTCATAGACTCACCCCACTTCCTTTTTAAGAAGCTCTCTGCCCTTTGACAGATACCATCTTACGGTTGCATCACTCTTCCCCATGATTTTTCCTATCTCCGCCGAGGTATAACCCTCATAATAATACAAATACACCGGTATCCGGTACTGTAACGGAAGATTCAAAATCACCATCATTAACTCCCGGTCCCGCGGGCTCTCTCCTGCCGCAAGACTGTCACTCTCCTCTATCGAAACATTCTTTCTCCACCAGTGCTTTAACACGTTCTTACAGATATTTCCCGCCGTAACCAGAAGCCATGCCTTCTCATGCTCTGTATTGTCAAATTCCTTCTCTGTCCGTATCATCTGATAAAATGTATTCTGCACCGCATCCAGCGCATCTTCCCTATTCTTCAGATAGGAAAAACACAGCCGGTACACCATGTCTGCATTGCGTTCATAGATTTCGCTGATTTGTTTTTCATCCATTCAACCACCACCTTCGCCGGTATTTTGTTCCCCTGTTATTTAAATTATCTGTCTTCTACTTTGAATACAAAGAAATCCAAAATATTGTTGGAAAAAAATAAAAAACTTTATAAATGACTGCCACTCCCAATAAGCAGAAAAAGCCAGCTTTCACCTGCGTAAAAACTGACCTTTTCCAACTTACTCAAAATAAACCCTTTTCAATCTCTCATATTCCTTCGTTATACAAAGCAGTGTCTCACTGTCCCCATTGGCATTATCCGGATGATAAATCTTCATCAGCTCCTTATAGCGTTTTCGAAGGGATACACCATCAGTGATTCCTTTAAAAAACACCCGTCCGCCTTCTTCTACCTGAAAACTGCGCCTTGCCTCCCGGTAGATTTCATCCCGCAATACGGATTTCTTATGTTCAAACTGCTCTTTTTCCACCGCCATCTTACGAAGCTCTGCTTCCATGATTGCCCACTGTTTTTCAAAAAGAACTCTCTGATTATCCAGTTGTGCCTTATAAGTAGTGTTTTTTCGCTGCTGGGACTTCAAAACCCCCTGTTGTGCCTTTAAAAGCTCTCTCTCATCCTCCAGCTCCTTTTCCTTTGCCTGAAGACGGATATTCTCTGCAAAAAGCCATTTTTTCAGTCTGTTCAGTTCCTCAGCATCCACATTATCCAGGTTATTCGGAAACGCTTCACTACCCATTCAATCACCCCCACCAGTACCTGATTTGATACAAAAAGAATATTCCTTCAATGTGCAAACTGACTGTTATAAAGCTCTGTGTAAAAACCGTTCATTTTAAGCAGTTCTTCATGAGTTCCCTGCTCAATGATATTTCCATTTTTCATCACAAGAATAATATCCGATTCACGGATAGTAGAAAGACGGTGTGCCACCACAAAACTTGTCCTTCCTTCCATAAGTGTGTTAAATGCCTTTTGAATCCTGATTTCCGTTCTGGTATCAATGGAAGAAGTAGCTTCATCCAGAATCAGCATTGGAGGAAGTTTTAACATGACTCTTGCGATACACAGAAGCTGCTTTTGTCCCTGTGAAAGATTTCCGCCGTTTTCTGCCAGAACCGTGTCATAGCCCTGTGGAAGACGCTTGATAAAGCTGTGTGCATGTGCCATCTTTGCCGCATTGATAATCTCTTCCTGTGTTGCATCCGGATTACCGTATGCAATATTGTCACGGATGGTTCCCGCCTGTAGCCATGTCTCCTGAAGCACCATACCAAACCGTTCTCTCAATACATTTCGTGTCATTTTCTGTGTATTGATTCCGTCTATTTTGATTTCACCACTGTCCACATCATAAAAACGCATCAAAAGATTAATAAGCGTACTCTTGCCACAGCCTGTCGGCCCCACAATCGCCACTCTCTGACCCGGCTTAACGGAAAGATTTAAGTCCTCTAAAAGCTTAACCTCCGGATTATAGGAAAAATAAACATGCTCTAAATCCACAGATGCCTCTCCTGCTTCCATCTGTGTAATGGCATCCTCACGTTCCGTTTCCTCTGCTTCGTCTAACAGTTCAAAGACCTTTGCCGCACAGGCAAGTGCATTCTGAAGTTCTGTGATGACACCGCTGATTTCATTAAACGGCTTCGTATACTGATTGGCATAACTTAAGAAACAGGAAAGCTGTCCCACGGAAAGCATCCCGTTGATTGCTGCGAATGCTCCGGTAATTCCAACTCCTGCATATACAATGCTATTTACAAATCTTGTCGCCGGATTGGTCACTGAGGAGAAGAAAATCGCCTTATGGCTACAATCCTTTAACCTTTCATTAATTTCTTCAAAATTCTCAATGGCTTCCTTTTGATGATTAAATGCCTGAACGATTTTCTGATTGCCAACCATCTCATCAATCAGTCCAGTCATCTCACCACGGATTTCCGACTGTCTGCGGAAAAGCACATAGGTTTTCTTTGCCACAAATCCCGCCACGAAGAAGGAAAGCGGCGTAATCAAAACAACCACAAGAGTAATCCAGACATTAATGGATAACATGAAAAATAATGTTCCCACAATGGTGGCCACGCCGGTAAAAAGCTGGGTAAATCCCATGAGCAGACCATCCGAAAACTGGTCCACGTCTGTAATCACCCGATTAATAATGGTTCCGCTCTGATTTGCATCAATATATCTTAGTGGAAGCCCCTGAATATGGTTAAATGCCTGGGTACGAATCTTTGCCACAATGCTGTATGTGATATGATTATTACACAGGTTCATGAGCCACTGAAAAACTGCCGTAAATGCCACAACAATTATAATTTCTAGTAAAATTGCTTTTATTCCGGCAAAATCCACATTTCCCGGTCCAACAATCAAATCAACCGCATTACCCACAAGAATTGGTGCATATAACGTAAGTGTGACTACACCTGCCGCAAATAATAAAGACAATACTACAAAAAATCCGTATGGTTTTATCAGGGACAAAATTCTTTTTAATGTTCTCTTGGTATCATAAATGTTCTTTTCTGGATTTCCCATCTCTACACCTCCTCGGCAGAAAGCTGTGACATGCAGATTTCCTTATATACATCACAGGATTTCATTAATTCATCATGACTACCGATTCCTGCCATTACACCGTCATCCAGCACTATGATTTTATCGGAATAACGCACCGTGGAAGCGCGCTGTGAAACAATAAACACCGTCATCCCCTTTGTATTTTCCCGGATTGCGGCACGAAGCTTCGCTTCCGTTGCATAATCCAGAGCAGAAGAGCTGTCATCCAGCACAAGAACCTGCGGTTTCTTCACCAATGCCCTTGCTATGGTCAGTCTCTGCTTCTGACCACCGGAAAGATTACTTCCTCCCTGATTAATCATGGTATCCAGTCCCTGTGGCTTCTCGGCAACGAAATCCGCCGCCTGGGCAATTTTAAGAGCCTCCAAGATATCCTCATCCTTTGCATCTTTATCGCCCCATTTCATGTTATCACGGATGGTTCCCTTAAAAAGCACGGCTTTCTGCTGGACAAATCCCACCATGTCCCGAATCTGCTCCAATGGATATTCCTTTATATCCCTTCCGTTAATGTAGACAGAACCTTTCGTTGCATCATAAAATCTTGGAATCAGGCTTACAAGGGAGCTCTTACCTGAACCGGTACTTCCTATGATTCCCACCGTTTCGCCACGGTTAATTTTAAAGGAAATGTTACTTAGGGATTCATCACCTGCACCTTTATAGGTAAAAGAAACATTGTCAAATTCTACAATTGGAACCGCCACGTCTGCATGGATTTCATCTGCCTCTGTGCTGTCGGCACCATTTCCATCCACAATGGAAGTCTCCACCTTGAAAACATCTGAAATTCTTCCTGCACAGGCAAGTGCCTTGGTTATAGTCACAATCAGGTTGGCAAGCTTAATTAACTCCACCAGAATCTGTGACATGTAATTTACAAGAGCAACCACTTCTCCCTGTGTCAGGGCACCGGTATTTACCTGCACGCCGCCTGTCCACACAATGACAACTATGGCGAGATTGACAATCACATAGGTAACCGGATTCATCATTGCCGTAAGATTACCAACTTTCATCTGGAAAGCCTTTAGCAAATGATTTTTCTTTTCATAGGATTCCTTTTCTTCATCCTGTCTGTTAAATGCACGGATGACCCTGGCACCGGCGATGTTCTCCCTTGTGGAAAGAACCACATTATCCAGCTGTTTCTGAACATTGGCATACATCGGTATACTAAGCTTCATGACGCCAAATACCACCAGTGCAAGAAGCGGAATTGCCACAACAAACACCAGCGCCGCCTTTACACTGATGGTAAATGCCATAATCATGGCACCAAACACAATAAACGGTGAACGTAAAAATAATCTTAAGAACAGATTCACACCGGACTGCACCTGATTAATGTCTGTCGTCATTCTGGTAATTAAAGTTGATGTTCCGATGACATCCAGTTCCGTGTGGGACAGAGAATTAATATGACGGAACAAATCATTTCGAAGTTCCGTACCAAATCCCACTGCGGCCTTTGCCGCAAAATACTGTGCCGTGAGTGAGCATGTCAGGCCGATGATAGCAAGCGCTACCAATAATGCTCCCATCCACAGGATATATCCTTTATCATTGTTTGCAATACCCACATCAATAATATCTGCCATTACAAGAGGCACGAATAATTCAAAGGTTGCCTCCAGCATTTTAAAGAGTGGGGCAATAATGGTTTCTTTTTTGTAATTTTTTAGATACATTAATAGCTGTTTCATTTTATTTCCTCTCTTTTCCATTTTCCCACAAAAAAATTATAACCCCTGATAAGCAAAAACACAAGGACAACCCTAATCTTATCCCGTTTTCTTATTTCTCATCATGCCGGATAATCCCTTCGGTATACTTTCTTCCCATGTCATGGGCAAGCTTCCTGTTTTCAACCGTTTCAAAAAGAATCGAAAAATCATAATCCTCTGGATATAATTCCGTTGCCGCCACATGCAGTTTTACCCGTTTATGATTAATCCATAT
Source organism: Thermoflexaceae bacterium (assembly GCA_029226085.1). Classification (GTDB taxonomy): domain Bacteria; phylum Bacillota; class Clostridia; order Lachnospirales; family Lachnospiraceae; genus MGBC120314. The sequence goes on along the minus strand of JAQXXN010000226.1, from coordinate 10,077 downwards.
CTTTTTCCCCGGCAGCTGTACTCTTAACACACCCTTCTCATTTACCGGCTCGCATACAATTCCAATCTTTTTCTCCGGATAGACCATGACACTGTCTCCCAGCTTATATTTTGTGGTAAGTTCCATATTGCCTTTTGGTTTCTTAACTTTTACAATCCTGCTCGTATTCCTTTTCTCCATGACAGTATCACCCTTTTGGAAGTGATATGCATGAACGGCTTCTTCTCCATAAGCCGCCTTAATGGCTGTGCGAAGCATTTCCTTTGGCATTCCAAGCCGGTCTGCGATATAAAACGCACAGCTTTCTCCCGCTTCCCCAATTACCATCTGATACGTTGGTCTTAAGGTTTCTTTATCAAAGGTCATTCTGGCATTTATGATGTCCGGTGTCTTCCCCGCATATTCCTTTACTTCCGGATAATGTGTGGTAGCAAGAAAAATTGCGCCGCTTTTCCGAAGTTCCTCCAGAATTGCAATGGCAATTCCCATCCCCTCCGCCGGGTCTGTTCCGGAACCCAGTTCGTCCATGATTACGAAGCTGTCCTTATTTACTTCGCTTAATACTTCCAGAACATTTTTAACATGTGCAGAAAAAGTAGACAAATTTTCTGCAAGATTCTGACCGTCACCAATATCACAAAGATAGGAATTATTCATGCAGATATCCGCTTCTTTACAGGTAACATGCAGTCCGCACTGTGCCATCATGCAGTTTAACATTACCGTCTTAATTGCCACGGTCTTTCCACCCGTGTTAGGACCTGTTATGATGATTCCCCGGATTTCCTCTCCGATTTCAAATTGCAGCGGTACATTGATTTCCTTATCCATCAGCGGATGTCTGGCATCTTTTAGTACAATTTTACGCCCGGTATTAATTGTCGGTTCCACCGCATCCATATCCATGCTTAGCTTTCCTTTTGAGAAAATAAAATCCAGTTTTTCTATCATTGTAATATTCTCTTTCATGATTTCAACCGCATCGGCCACCATTGCTGTTAATGTATACAGAATACGGTATACTTCATTTTCTTCGCCAATTTTAAGAAGCTGTAATTCTTCCTGAAGCTTTGAAACACATGTCGGTTCAATGAATAGAGTATTTCCCGTAGCCGATTTATCAATCGCGCTTCCTGATACCATAAGCCTGCATTCCTTTTTTACAGGAACACAGACTCTCCCGTTACGCAGGGTATAATAGTTATCCGCCATGCATTCCTTATGCGAGCGAATGATTTGTTCTGCTTTCTGCTTCATCTGTTCTTCACATTTTGTAATCTGGCTTCTTATCTGCAAAAGCTCCTTTGAAGCATAATCATCTACCGCACCATTTCTTATCTGTCTGCAAATTTCTTCCTTTAAGTCCTCCAGCGCATCCAGGTTTTCCTCATAAAAGCTAAGCGGATTGTCATACATTTTTCCTCTCTTCAGATAATCCTTTAAACGCCGGATAGCTGCCAGAATCTTTTCTAACTGTTCTAACTGGTGTGGGGTAAGGCAGTCTCCTTTTTCTGAAATCATAAGGATATCCTTAATTTCCACCACATTCTGAAGCGGCGGCATACCCAGCTTTTCCATCAGATTCCTTCCGTCTGTTGTGTCCCTTAACTGCTTTCTTAATTCCCCTTCGGACAGATAAAAAGCGGCTCCTTTTATCTTTTCTTTTGCCCATTCTGTGACCGCAAGTCCCATCCATATTTCTTTGATTTTATCAAATTCAATTTGTTTTTCTGTATTCATCCTGATATTCTCCTTTTTCATTCTTAACCTTTTACTCCATAAAATACAAAAACCATGGTGCCTAAGAGCATAAAATACCATGGTTTTCATACATATGATTATCAATTTCCATTTTCCCAAAAATAAAAGCACAGCCAGACAGCCATGCTTATATCATTTACAGGAATATTACCAAAAGACATACCACAATATTAAGCGATTGTAAGGCGAAAATGCTGAGCAGACAAGCTGTCAGCAAACGGGCAGACTTCTGGCATACAGCCAAAAATCACCCTTGCAATATTTATTTTGCAATTTTCTCCATTACAAGCACACTTAACATGCAACATTCTCCTAAAATTCATTGTAATTCTTTTCTAAAGTATACATATAAAATAATTCTCTGTCAAGTTATTTACCTTTTTCCTCAGCTGTTTTTCCCTTTTGACCGAGGCAAATCAGCAATATAATTCCTGCAATTGCCACAAATATGGAGATAAACTGCGAAGTCGACAATGCCCCAACACTTCCTCGTTCCAGGTCTCCACGGAAAAATTCAATAATAAAACGCCCAATACTATAAAAGATAAGATAAAATGCGCCAATTCTTCCAGGCTGTTTATTGTACTTAAATAAGAGGCACAAAATTCCAAAATGCAGAAAATCAAATACACTGGAAACAATCTGGGAAGGGAATAACGGTATATTATTCGGTGCGTAAGCCGAATGGGTAAAGGTTATGGAAATTGGCGAATCCATTGGTGTACCGTAACAGCATCCTGCCAGAAAACATCCGATACGTCCAAATCCCTGCGCCAGTGCAATGGAAGGTGCCGCACAGTCTAAATACTTAAAAAATTCCAGTCCCTTTTTCCTACAGTATATGGCTGCCGCAACAATTCCCGCAATAACACCGCCATACACAACAAATCCGGCAGTAAAATCCAGTAATAGTCGGGGATTGGCTATAATTTCATCTATGGTAGTAATATAATACAGAATTTTAGCTCCAAGAATACCGGAAACAACACCCACAATTAAAATATTAAACACCGGTGTCTGGTCTAGTCCCGCCTTCCTGGCAAGACGTTCCGTGTTTAAATAAGCAGCCAGAATTCCGATTGCAATCATTAATCCGTATCCGTAGATTGTAAACGGTCCGATTGTAAAAAGTTCGTTATGCATATGAAAATCCTTTCTTTATATAATCATACGTTTCATTATAACACCATACGGAATAAAATGCTCATAAATTTTCTCTTAAAAGAATTAGTCCTTTATATTCGTCCTTTCCGTCATGTTATGAATAATCTCCTTCATAAGGAGTGGCAGAAATGGTTTTGTAATATAATCATCACATCCCAGTTCGGAAAATTCAATTGACGCATCAAGGGTTTTATCCGCCGTCATAAGAACAACCGGGGTCTGATATTTCTTCCGTATGTGCCGGAGCGTTTCCAGACCATCCATTTCAGGCATTTTCACATCCAGCAAAATCAGATCGAAGGACTGCTGTTCAAGAATTTCCAATGCTTCTCTTCCGCTGCCTGCCGGAACAATTTCATACATCGGTTCATCTTTCATGATATGCATGATAATTTTATTATTCATAGCCTCATCATCTACTGCAAGAATCTTTTTATGAGTAAACTCTTCCTGTTTCAGGGAATAATCCTTGTCTTCATCAATCATTTGCAGCATGATATCCGCAATTTCAGGATCAAACTGGGTTCCCTTTCCTTTTTCAATCTCACCTCTTACAACGTCCTGTGGCAGTGCATCACGATAGCTTCGATTACTTGTCATGGCATCATATGCATCCGCAATTCCAAGAATCCTTGCCGCTTCCGGTATTTTTTCCCCAGTCAGTCCATTTGGATATCCCTTTCCGTCATATCTTTCATGATGATATTTGGCAGCAATGGCAATCAGGTTACTGCCTGATATTCCCCTTAAAATATGATATCCCGTTACCGGATGGATTTTGATGATATTGTATTCTTCATCCGTAAGTCTTCCCGGTTTATTAATGATTTCATTCGGAATACGGATTTTTCCCACATCATGTAACAGACCGGCACGATATATTTCTTCCTGTTCTTCCTTACTTTTCCCCATTCTTGCTGCAATCATTCGCGAATACTCGGCAACCCGCTTTGAATGTCCACTGGTATACCGGTCCTTGGCATCCACCGCTTCACTAAGTGCAGTAACGGTTTGTATGAAAAGTTCCTTTATGGTCTGCTGTTTTTGTACCAGCTCACCCGTCTGTTCTTTCACCTTGTTTTCAAGATCAATCTGAAGCTTTTCCAGTTCATTCTTTCTTACGATAAAAAGAATCATGATTACAATACTGATAATTGTAAACAGGGAAATCTCAATACACACAATCACAAGATAGGTCTTAAATGCTGGTTTTTCCCATTTCTGTGTTTCCTTACTGACCGTATATACTGTTTCCTGCAGGATGTTTTCACCGGAAGCATCCAGTATTTGCAGACACACATGATATTCTGACAAGTCCGGTTTGTAAAGCTTAATCGGTTCCATTTCGTCCCAGCTGCAAATCTTTGGTGTATCCTCAAGTTCTTTGATGAAGAAACGCACTTTAACATCCGTAAATGCATAATTTCTTACCGATGCATAGAGCGAAATATTTTTTGCATCGGAAGGAACCACAAAATGATTATCATCCTCCATTTCCAGTTGTGTTCCATCACATTCAAAGGAAACGATTCCATATTTCATGTCCTCATCTGTTTTCTCACCGCGGTTATTAAAAATAATCACTCCATTGTTACTGCAAAGATAAAGCCTTCCGTCACTTGAAACATAATTCCAGGAATTTGCATTAAGTCCCGAGAATAATCCCTCTCCTGCACCATAATACCGAAACTGTTCATTGGTGTCTTCGCAGAGTTCTGAAAGTTCCACCTCATACAGACCGGCACTACAGGTTACATAAGCAGTTTCACCATCGATTATAATATCGTAATTATTAAAATACGGGAAACTCTCAAGTCTTCGGATTGTTCCATCCAAATCAACATGACACAATGCATTACTGGTTACAATGAAATATCCATCCTCATGAGGTATGATTCTTAAAATAATATTCGAGGACAAACCATCCTCAACCGTATAGTTTCCGATTAGTTTCCCGTTTGAAATAAGATAAATTCCACTTCCGTCACTGCCTGCCCATACCGTTCCATCCATTCCTTCCACAATGGACAGAATCTGGGTATTGGCAAGACCGTCTTTTGCGGTCAGCGTTCCCGTTACTCTACCATCCTTGATGAAATTAATTCCATCCGCAGTTCCCGTGGCAATCGTTCCATCCTTTAACTCTGTAATACACCGGAAACGTTCACTGGTAATGTCATGGAATTCCAAGCGAAAAGAACTGATTCCGTTCTGTTCATCATAACAAAACAGCCCGCTATAGGTACATAACCATAAACGATTTTTCGAATCCGTATATATAGAACGAACTCTGTAACCTTCCACCATTTCTGAAATCGGATTGGTTTTCCTAGTCAAGTCTTTGCCATCAAGAATCGTAAGTCCGTCATCCATACAGCAATAATAATCACCGTCATAGTAGGTTACTGCATTGACAGACTCTTTTTCGATACCTGCCTTTTCAAATAAATTAACAAAGGAACTTTCTGACAGTTTCATAACACCATAACGGTTTGACGCTACCCAGATATTTCCCTGATAATCCTCATGAAAACAGACAATGGATGAATCAAAACCATCATAATGCATTTTCTGATAAGTGCCATTGGAATCAAGATAACCAAAGTCGGACTCCGTAGCTACCCAGATACGGTTTTTGCTGTCCTCAAAGACTGCCGATATCTGATTTGCCGGAATTTCCGTCTGTTCTTTTACGAAAAGTCCATTCTCTGAAATATCCAGTACCAAGAGTTCTCCTGTCTCAGTTCCTGCCATGAGGCCCTTGGAAGTCAATGCCAGACAATAGTAAAATTTTTCTTTTGCCATGGCACTCTCTATCTCCAACTGTTTCCTATCATCTATCGCATGGAGACCGCCCTTATTATCTACTACAACCAGCATGTTCTGATATACTTCCATTGCTTTTGCAAACGTAATATCCCGGTTTATGATTTCAATGGTATCATCCATGTCAAACTTACATATTTTATCACTTGTTCCTACATAGACATTTCCATTTTCATCTTCCGCAAAACAACGGATGGAATTCGAAGGGAGCCCATCTTCACTGGTAAAATAGGTATACTTTCCATTCTCATATCTTGCGATTCCTGCATCATTCGTTCCAATCCAAAGCCTTCCCTTGCTGTCGGTCATCATCCCAACAACATTAACAAGTCCGCCTTCACGCACAAATTCAAATTCATTTCCGTCATATCTGGTAAGTCCGGCGTAACTTCCTATCCATATATATCCGTCATTCGTCTCGCAGATAACATTTGCTTCCGAGGAAACCATACCGTTTGTATTGTCGTATATTTTCTCAACAAAATTATCCACGTAAAAATTGATTTGTGCAGCCTGTGAATAAAGAGGATTCATGAATAACGAGGCCATGATTCCCACGACAAGAATCATCGCAACCTTCTGTTTCCGGTTTCCTTTTTCTTTTTTCAGCCGGCTGACAAGATAAATAACCAGATATGCAACCATTACACAAATCTGCTTATCCACGATTTCCACAACCGCTTCTCCCGAAAGTGCCGCTATCACGTCCGGAGCATCATGCCATTTCAACATGTCAACAAGAGTATCTCCCCATACATTTCCGGAATAACCGTTATAAAAAATAAGATTTAATGGAGTAGAAACAACAGTACAGATGATTCCAAGCCAGAAGCTTGAAACAACTGCCTTTAACAAATTATTCATATAACCCTTTTTGATAAAAAGATACATCATGCATGCTGCTATCAGACTTGTCAGAGAATACACCAGCGCAGTCACATCATAAAAGCTTGAAATCAAATTGTTAAACAGGCCGGCAATCACGCCACCCCATATCCCCACAAAATAAGATGCAAGAATGGTTCCAATCATGTCAAACCATATTGGAAGTTCCAGCCCGGCTGCTGCCATCCTTCCCAGAACATTTAATACAATTCCCACAATCACAATGATTCCTTTTCTTATCGTATCTTTCACTATAGGTCACCCCAGTCCACTTGTTATTCTTTTACTGTCTTGTTATCTCATTATATATGCGGCAGACGTTGTCATATTGCTCAAAAAGATATTTTCGCAGAAGATTTACTTCTTCCGGGAATCTTTCCCTGGTGAGTTTTTCCATTTCATATGCCAGATCGCCCATTGTCTTTGCACCTATGGAATATGCATTATTTTTAAATCCATGGATACGAATACAATAATTTTTATAGTCCTTGTCCTGATTATATTTTGTTAATTCCTCTTTCATTGAAAGCTCCGTAAAATCTTTCAATAATTCCAGATAAAAATCCTCATCCTGACAACAGGTTGCAAGACCGGTTTCAAAATTAATTTCCGGCAGTCTTTTCCGTAACTGTTCCAATTGATTTTCCTGTTTCTTTGGTAATTGTGCTTCTGTTTCAACCGAGTCTTTGTTCACGATGCATTTTCCCGGTAAGTAATGTAAAATCATTTTATCCAGTTTCTCCGGTATAATCGGTTTGGAAAGGAAATCATCAAATCCCTCATTGAGATACTTCTCCCGGTCACCTACGATGGCATTTGCCGTGAGCATGATTATTGGAACATTTTCACACAGTTTATTTTCTTTTATCACATGAAGAGTCTCTATGCCATCCATTTCCTGCATAATGTGATCCAGAAAAACAAGATCAATCGATTGTACCTTTAACATATTCAGACACTCTCTTCCGCTTTCCGCCTCATATACCTGTATCTGTGTTGGTTTCAGAAGACCTTTAAATACCTTACGGTTCATCTGATAATCATCCACAATCAGTATTTTTGCTTCCGGTGCAAGATAGCCCGGCTGATACCTGTCTTCATCCAGCGTTACAGAAAATCTGTCGCGAAAATCTCCAAGTGGTTTTTCATTGACAATCTTCTGTACAATATCAAAAGAAAATTCACTTCCCTTTTCATATTCACTCTGTATCTGCAATTCACTTCCCATTAACTTTAAAAACTGCCGGACGATATTCATACCAAGACCCGTTCCTTCCACATCCCGGTTCTTTACCGTGTCCACCCGCGCAAAGGCATCATAAATCTTTTCCATGTCTTCTTTCTGGATTCCGATACCGGTATCTTTTACTGAATAGTGAAGGGTTGCATTTTCTCCTTCCATCCTGCATCTTACTTTCAATGTTACCGTTCCCTGAACGGTATATTTTACCGCATTGGTAAGGAGATTTAGCAGTACTTGTCTTATTTTCCTGTCATCTCCATAATATTCCACCGGAATAGAAAGGTCAATATCAAATATTAAATTCAGGCCTTTTTCTTTTGCCCTGACTTGAATCATGTTATATAAATCATTCAAAAGGCTTCCAATCTCATAATTTCCTTCTGTTATTTCCATCTTTCCGGATTCTATCTTGGAAGAATCCAGTATCTCATTAATCAGATTGAGAAGTTCTGCAGAAGAATTTTTGATATCCTGTGCGTAACTTCTGACACTTTCCTCACTGCTTTCCCGAAGAATCATCTCATTCATTCCCATCACGGCATTCACCGGTGTCCGGATTTCATGAGACATTCTGGCAAGGAATTGTGATTTTGCACGATTGGCGTTTTCGGCTTCTTCCTTTGCCCTTTCCAGTTCAGAATTATACGATAACAGTAAATTCATGTACTTCCACTTATCCGTATCTTCCCGCAATTCCAGCATATAGCCCCGCGCCTTTTTTCGATACCAGAGTTTTTTCACATGACATTCATAGTGCTTCTCTTCACACTCATAGCTAAAATTCCCGCTATCATTTGCAGAATAGTCCTCCAGCCATTCCAAAAGCACCTTAAGTTCCGGAAAATTTCGGATTGACCAGTCAATGACACAATCTGAAAGCTTTGGAAATATTTTTAAAGCCATGCTATTGCATCCCAGATAGTTCAGATGACTGTCAAACATGATATATCCATAAGTTTCCTGCTTGCGGACAGAAGCCACTATGTTATCTTCTATGCTGTACATCATGCCACGCTGATACACATACAACAAAAACCAGCCATCAACCACATACGCAACCGGCATGATTTCAATCGCAGGATTAATGGTACGTCCTGCAATAAACAAGCTGATATTAAATATTTCCATGAGAATTAGTGCCCATAAATACTTTCGGGAAACAGCACGTTTTTTTACAATGCTGTAGATTAAAAGGAAAAGCTGTACGACCATATATCCATACAATATAACATAAAAGAAAACATGACCCGGTCCATAGGTATGGTCTAAAACAGAAGCATCACCATAGCTATCCAGAAATACTGTCTTATAGTAAAAATCATCAAAACCAACCGTCAGCACCATTGCATATACTATAAAACTATAGGAATACATAATTGCCCTAAGCCATGCTGAAACATTGTAATTGCAAATTGCACATATTAAAAATACGTTAATCAGCGGAAGAAAACAGCCACCCAGATAGCAAAGCTTATTTGCAAGAACCGCTTCTTGGACACTCGTTGAAAGAGCAATAGATAAATATCCGCTATTTGCCAATACCATAAGCAGCATCAAAACCATAAAGTAATAATTTATTTTTCTTGTTTCAAACGTAAATATTAGTATAATCAGATTTAATAAAGCTAAGCTGGTCGTTATCAAAAAGTAAGCTGTCATGGAACTGTTTCTCCTTCCATAGATGAAATTATCTCATTGTAGTATATCGGACAAATATCCTTATTTGACAAAAAACCGATGTCATAATATGTCCTCAAAATTAAACTTAAGGCCATATTACGACATCGGTTTTTACACCCAAACATTTATTTAAAAAAAACACATTCATTGTCTTTTCCATGGATTTCCTTCTTTCTTGAGCAAATGACACGTTTCAATGGAAATATTATATCATAACCTCCTGCATCCTGCATCAAAAAATTTAACTAGGAAATCTTCCTGACTTTACCATCCCATATCCATCAGCCACCGATTGACCTTCTCCTCCCTCTTTCTCTCCATGCCGTCTTCCATTCTGTCAAGCTTAAGTTCCCCACAAATACTGCCATCCAGAAGATACAAAATCCGGTTACATCTACTGGCTACCTTGCTGTCATGAGTTACCAGAAGAATGGTCGTTCCTTCTCGGTTTAACTTCACAAATTCCTCCATAACTCCGGCTGCCGCACTTTTATTTAAAGCCCCCGTCGGTTCATCCG
>JAQXXN010000225.1 GCA_029226085.1 Thermoflexaceae bacterium | reverse complement strand
ACGGTATATACGGATGATGGAATCTATACGTTTTATAGCCTTTTCATGGATGGGTATCAGGATAACCGTATCAGGGTGTATGTGAGGGGAACAGAAATTCTGGGGATTCAGGAAGTGGTTTCCACGGAGATTGTATATCGGAATGTATGGATTTATGAAGGAAATGCAAGCATCATTACAACATACATAGAAGGTATTGACCGGACGTTCTATCCGGATGGACTGACAGAGGAAGTTTCTAATGTTCTTGCTGATATCTGTTTGTCAAATGGCATTGTAACAGCCGTAAATATTAAGACGGATACCATCAATGGCAAGGTGCTTTCCGTTACCAATGAGTATGTTGAGATTGAGGGATATGGAAGAGTTAATTTTGATTCCGAATACAAATTATACAAAAACTATGGTGGTTTTGCACAGATTGGTTATGAAGATATTCTGGTTGGTTATGAACTGCAGGATTTTATTGTGGCAGACGGAGTAATCTGTGGTGCCATTATTCAATATCCTTTTGAAGTAAAGAACATAAGGATTATCTTAAGAAATTCCGGCTTTGAGAGTATTTATCATGACGAGGTGGAAGTTACCTGTGATGGTGAATATTATATCATGTCTGGTAAAGAGTTATCCAATGTGGTAAAAGTTTCGGCAGGCGAAAGTTTTCTTCTGGATATGGATAGTAAAATTATTCAGAATGAGCGTATCCGAATTGTACCGGTTAATGATAAGGACCGGATTACCATAAATTCCATCGAAAGAAGTCAGGGAAATCCATCCTATCCCGGATTTCTGGAAATTTCTTCTGATGAATCCGGAATCTATATTGTGAATGAAGTGAATCTGGAAGAATACCTGAAGCTGGTAGTACCCAGTGAGATGCCGGCAGGATATGGCGTGGAAGCATCCAAGGTTCAGGCGGTATGTGCAAGAAGCTATGCATATAATCAGCTGCTTAATAATGATTACATGGAGTATGGTGCACATATTGATGACAGTACATGGTATCAGGTATATAACAACACTGAGGAATACAGTATCTCCAGTCAGGCTGTGGATGAGACCTGTGGAGAGGTCATGACCTATGAGGGTGATGTCATTACGGCATATTATTATTCCACATCCTGTGGACATGGAAGCAATATAGCTATCTGGGGGAAGACAGAAGATACCTGTCCTTATATTACGGCACATACAATTAATTCTGACAATCAGTATGTGGATTTGACCACAAATGAAGCTTTTTATAATTTTATAAGCAGTAAAAATAACAGCGATTTTGATTCCTCATTTCCATTGTACCGCTGGAAAACATATCTTACAATGGAGGAAATTAATAAGCTTTATAAGGATAAGGCAAATGTAGGAACCATTACTTCGGTGGATGTCATAGAGCGCTTGGCAGGAGGCTCTGTAAATCAGGTGGTAATTACCGGAACCAAGGGGACGTATCTTGTGGAAGGCGAGATGAATGCAAGAAAATTCTTTGGGGATGGAAGTATCGAATGGACCAACAACCGGGAGAAGAAGTTTTCCATGAATTCCCTTCCGAGTGGATTTTTTTCATTACATCCGGTTTATGAAAAAAACACATTGAAAGGTTATGAGATTCTGGGAGGTGGATATGGTCATGGACTGGGAATGAGCCAGAACGGAGCATACCAGATGACCAGGGAAAATTACACATATGAGGAAATCCTAAAATTCTTTTATAATGGCATAGAAATTACGAAGATATATTAGTTTTTTTCCTTAGAGTAAAAAAATTCGGGAGTTTAATAATCTTTTTATCGAGAAAAGTATTTAACTCAGCTCCAAAAAATACGATTGTAATACAAAAATACAGCCACAGCATTGCAAATACGATGGTAGCAAGGCTTCCGTACATGGCGGTAAAGCTTGGTGTATAATTGATATACAGGGAGTAGAGAAAAGAAAATACCTGCCATCCGATTGCTGAAAATAGTGCTCCGGGAAGTTCCTTAATCAGAGAACTTTTGCGGTTTGGAACATACTTGTATAAGAACATGAAAAATATGGTCAGAAAGCACTGGAGGATTAGTTCTTTTCGCTGCAGTAAGGCATCAATCAGAAGAGCAAACACTGGAAAATGCCCACGGCTGACAGAAAGAATCTGATTACCGAATACCAGAAAAAGCAGACTGATGACTATGGTAACAATAAAAATTAATGTATAGAGGGATGCGGATAAACGGCGGAGAAAATAGTTGCGGTTTTCTTCAATTCCGTAAATAGAGTTTAACCCCTGGGCAATTCCTAAAAATGCCTTGCCGGCAACCCAGAGCATACCGATTGCCGAAATGGAAATAATGGTAACGGATGGACGGGCATAAATCTCGTTAATTACGGACTGAATCAGGGGATTCATCTGGGACGGTGTCAGGGTGGAAAGGGCACTCAGAAGAAATTCTTCACTAATGGGCGTATACTGCAAAATATTGAATAGCAGAATAATCATTGGAAAAAAACAGACAATGATAAAAAAGGAGGACTGTGCTGCATAGGCAGTTACATGGTCCTTCATGATTTTGTTGGTTATTTCCTTGATGGTAAAATATAATCGAAAAATTGTCTTCATAATTGCACTCCGTCCAATGATTATTATATTATAAGATATGAAATTTAATCTGGCAATATTTTTTAAAATGGGTAAGGAGAAAAAAATTGAAAAAATTTATAATAAACCATTATGATGTGAAATCAGTAAAAATAGGAAAAAGCTGGGATAAAACCAAAATTGTCATGCTCAGTGACCTGCATGATAATTCGTATGGGATTGATTTGGATGAAGTTTACCGGAACATCCTGATGATTCATCCGGATTATATCATGATTGCAGGCGACATGTATAATGGCGAGCCAGGCTGTGCCAATAAAAATGCGGAACAATTCCTTACAAAACTGGCCGGAAAATTTCCGGTTTATTATGGACTTGGTAATCATGAATACCGCCTGATGATTCATCCGGACAGGTATGAAGGAATGTATGCAGAGTTCATGGCAATGATTCGAAAAACGGGCATTCATCTGCTGAAAAATGAATCCATGGAAGTAAAAAGGCAGAATTCTTCCATTATCGTAAGCGGTCTGATGCTGGATTACACATTT
>JAQXXN010000224.1 GCA_029226085.1 Thermoflexaceae bacterium | reverse complement strand
CTCGCCAAGAAGGCTCATAACCTCTGTAATACCTCCCAGTATTCCAAGCATCTCACCTCTTGCCGATATGACCACCGTTTCTTTTTCCCCGCTTCCGTTTTTTCTCACTTCCTTATCCATTATCTTCCCTCACATTCCTTTAATATTCTATATATTTTTTCATTTCCTGCCTGCTGTTGCAGTCCACGGAAGACATCCATACAGTACCGTATTCCTTCCTGCTCATAGATGACATAATAGCTCTGCATGTTACCTTTTTGATAATTCATGATAATCGCATAATCAGTCATATTTTCTTCCATTTGCTCAGACAATTCTTCCAAATGGATTCCTTCCGTCTTTATCTTTTCCTGTTCAATTCCGTGACGATGAAAAAAATTATTTTCCCGATATATAGTTTCCACATATTCTCCCTTGTCCCATATTACAAACTCATATTCTTCCTCCTTCTTTAACAAAGTTATATCACAATCCGTAAGCATAGCTGTCCAGTTTCCGTTAATAATCAAATAACTATCTGCTTTTTTATAACAGTTCAATACTTTCAGTATTACATCCAGCTCATTTTTACCTTTTTCCATAAGACGTCCTGCCACGTTTTTTAGATATTCCATAGAATTGTCCGCTAACTCTTTTTCATAGAAGCCACGAATTTTTTTCCCATCTAAAAGGGCATTCATTATTACCAATTCATCATTTTTCAATCTCACTGCACATTCTCCATTCCCTGTACAGATACTGAATCTGCTGGGAATTGTTCCATATTGTTAAGACACCGTTCCACAGCTTTTTCTGCCTCTTCCATGAAATTACAGGAAGTTTTCAATTTTTTTCCTTCTTCTAATTGCCTATGAATTAATGCGCCATGATACTGCATGACTAAATTAATAAATATCAGAAATGTTTCCTTACTCTTTCCGCTCCATGCCGTAGATTCTTTTATGACTTTATATATTTCTAACATCTTTTCATATGCTTCTTCCATTTTTTCGCCGGCTTTTTTCTGTGTCTGCTGTGCCCATTCAAGATTTTTTCTGTTAAAATAATATTCTGTTGCCATTTTATTCTCCTACACCTGACTAAGTTCTGTATATAAATCTGCTATTATTTTTTCTATAACACCTATTTTCCCCTCTGCATCACCCAAAACACTGTCATAGTGTTCTGAAACACATCGACATTTTCTACAAAACAATTCCATGACTCTTCCATACTCCTCATTAACATTTCCACGTGCAATTTCAATATTGCTTTCCAGCCTTTTTCTTATTTCTCCTGCTGTCCGTTCATAGATTTCTTTCTCCTTCTGGGTCTCGTTTATCTGTTCCAAAGCCCTCGCTCTGGCATTCTCATGTCTGCTTATTTCTTTTTGTATACGTGCGCGTTCCTGTTCCCTTTCCCATTCACGCTGTTGTTCTTCCCATTCTCTCTGCAGTTCTTCTATCCAGCTGTTCATTTCTATTACTCCTGTAATTTTATAACACTATATTATTAGTCTTTTAGTCCAATGTCAATTACAAAAAATATCCATTTTCCCCTCCAGTGATTCCTCACAGTAATCAAAACAGGCCAATCCCCAAAAATGGAATTGACCTGTCTTAACTTTCCTAATAATTCATTTTTTAATGTTTCACTCTGTCTTACAGACTCACTGCCTTATCCAGCAAAGCCGAGCATCCAAACACGCTTGCCACCACAATGACTGCATTATAAAGCATCGGCGGTAATATATAAACGATTGGATTATCACTGGAAGCCGCCGCAAACATATTGCTGTGAATAAAGTGATTATCAATCCAATTCACCAAAAGCATCAATATGATAAACAATACAACACTGATAAATCCTTTAAACCGGTTGTTCTGTAAAAAAGTAGCAGAAAGTGTAACTGCCAGATAGGCAATGGCAACAACCGAGAGAACACTTATCACAAAGTAAATTACTTCCAACAATACTGCTGTCCATATCTGAGTTAAATTCACACCAAATCCCCGTGCCAGCTCAGTGATAATTTCCATGATTCCAAATTTCTCATTTGCCTTGATGGAAACCAGCCTGATATCAAAAATTGCAAGACTGCCCAACAGTAAAAATGTTGCACATCCCAGTACAAGAATATACAAAAGCTTGGAAACAATAATTTTAAGTGACGAATTCGGTGTCATGAAAATCAGATAGCTGGACTTAGAACCAAGCTCCTTCTGATAATTCGTGATTCCCAGAATAAATACCATAAAGAAACAAACCATCGTTGCTATGACAAGAAAGCCTGCCGCAATCCCCATATGCTCCAGTTTATCTAACCCGTAACTGATAAGAAAATATAATTCCAGTCCTGCCACCAGAAGAATCAGTCCCAGAAGAACTCCCCGGTTCTTTTTATATTCATACTTCATTAATTTCAACATAACCCTTCACCCCTTATGCATAAATTTCCTTGTACATGTCAACAATGGACTTGCCATATTCTTCCCGCAGGCTCTCCGCATCCCCCATCCGTTCCACGGTGCCGTTTTTGATAAAAATAGCGTAGTCGATAATCTTTTCCAGTTCATCCACCAGATGACTGGACATGATAATGGATTTTTCCTCATTGGCACATAAGATAATGGAATTAATAATCTGCTCCCTTGCAATAATGTCAATACCATTAAGCGGTTCATCCAGCATGATAAGCTTCGCATCCCTTGCCAGTGTCACGGCAAGTTTTAGCTTTGCCATCATTCCGGAAGACATCTTGCTGACCTTATCGTTGTGGGACAGTTCCATCTTATCCATCAGTTCGTAGAACCGCTCCATGGAAAAGTCCTCAAAAAAATCCTGATAATACAATCCCACATCCTTACAGTTCATATATGGGTAAAAATAACTTTCTGTCGGCATATACGCTATCATTTTCTTGCTTTGCACCCCGACAGGATTTCCCTCCATTAAGATTTTACCGCTTGTGGGCTTAATCAGTCCTGCCACCATCTTCATGAAGGTGGTCTTACCGCTTCCGTTAGGGCCAAGCAGTGCATAAATCCTTCCCGGCTCAATTTCCAGTGAAAGGTCTTCCACTGCTGTAACCGTCATATACTTCTTAACCAGATTTTCACATGTTAACATAATTTATCCCCTTTCAAAATAATCCTCAACAGCCCTTATCATGTTCTCCTTCGTGTATCCGAGTTCCTTCATCTCCAATACATACTCCTCTATTCGAACCTGCGCCATTTCTTTCTTCATGCTTTCGTACATTGCCTTATCTTCGGTAACGAATGTTCCAAGACCTCGCTTTGTAAAACAGATTCCTTCCAGTTCCATTTCATTATAAATGCGTACTGCCGTGTTGGGATTCACCTGATACCGGACAGCAAGCTCTCTTGTCGATGGAAGCTTCTCACCCAGTTCAATCCGTCCGCATACAATCTGCTTCTTAATGTCATTAATTACCTGCACATAAATCGGTACGTTAGCTTTAAATTCCACATTTACGCTCCTTTCCTTGGTATTTACGGCAGTTGTGTTCTGCTGTACTAGATAGATAGTACACTAATATGTTGTTTTTGTCAATACATTATTGGGAGATTCTTTATAAATTGGGGGTTGTGGAGTAAGTGACGGATGTCTGGGGTGGCAGCGGTATGGGGATGGGTTCTATCTGTGCCAAGGCGGTATGTGGGTTACGAATTGTGGTTTTCTAACACAATACATTTCATTTATTGACCAGTGACGAGACCGCCTGCAAATGCTCATCCATGAGCAAGTGCAGGCTCAATCCGCCGTCCTGGCGGATTGTCTCTGTGTATCGGGGTATTGTGTAAGAAAAGCCTACAATTCTTCACAAACATACTGCCTTGGCACAGATAGAACCCATCCCCATACCGCTGTCACCCCGGACATCCTGTTTTATCTCTAAATTTAGATGAGATTGTTTGGAAAAACGTAGAAAGAGATTTTTGTAGAGGTTGCGACTCAGAGGGTTCTCCTGCCGGATGTGGGTAGACTGTGGAGGGCTGTCATAGAGAACACGGGAGGGTATGCTTTTTGAGAATTGTTGTTCTTTTCTTACACAATACCTCCATACTCAGAGGCAATCCGCCAGGACGGCGGATTGAGTCTGCTTTGCCC
>JAQXXN010000223.1 GCA_029226085.1 Thermoflexaceae bacterium | reverse complement strand
ACTTTATCGGAAAACTGGGCCTCGCAATCCATCATGACAGACAGAGTGTTATCTGTGGAGCAGTCATTTACAAGAATGATTTCAATATCGGCAAGAGTCTGGTGAACCAGATTTCCAAGACAGTCGGCTAAGGTTTTTTCGGCGTTATAAGCAGGAACGATAACGGATACTTTTGGCATATGTCTTTTCATCCTCCGAATGATATGTATGGTATAGTACAAATTAAAAAATATTTTCTGGTCAAGTATAACATAATTTTTATGGCATGTATAATGTTTTCAATAATTCTGCCGATATAATAGTATATGGTATCGGATTATATTGAACGGGCGTATGGATAAAAATTGAAATAGGAGATGAAAATCATGGATGATTACAGACAGCAGCAGATAGAGGCGTTACAGGTTGCACATGAATATAGTGCAAAGCTTATCAGGGGAATTGAGAATGTTTGCGAAGAGCTTTGCGGCAACAGACTGTTGGATACGGATGCGTATCTGGACGAAGTGGTGAAGGGAATTAACTGGATTATTGAAATTATTAACAGGACACTGGACGTGGTTAATGAGAAGGAAGTCCTGATTGAAAAGGAAAAGGTGAATGAAGCAGTAAAGGAACTGGCAGATGCATTGTCAAAGAAAGAGGATGCATTGATTGCTGTTGCGCTTAAGGGCGGAGTTCTGGAATTTGTTAAGCAGATAGAAAAGGTAACAGCAGAGTATTAATAGAGTATGAGAAGCAGACCCGGGTATTGTTATACTTGGGTCATTCTTTTAGGAGGAAGCATTGAAGGACATAAGGATATATGTAATGGCACATAAGGAGTTTGATGTGCCGGAGGACAAAATCTATATTCCGTTGCAGGTAGGGGCGGCACTTCATGAGTCATTGGGGTATCTTTCGGATGACACGGGAGATAATATTTCTGCAAAGAATCCTAATTACAGTGAATTATCGGGGCTTTACTGGATGTGGAAGAATGGACCGGATTGTGACATCACAGGTCTTTGTCATTACAGAAGATATTTTCTTAATGAAAAGGATGAGCTGCTTAAGGCAACTGAGCTGGAAGAAATTCTAAAGAAATATGATGTAATCGTTACAGGACGGCTGATATATCCGGAAGGCGAAAGTATTTACGACGGTTATGCAAAAAAGCATTATGCAGGAGATCTTGATCTTACCAGAAAGGCTATAAAAAAATATTATCCTGAGTATCTGCCAACATATGATACTGTCATGAATGGAAGCTGCATGTACTATGCCAATATGATGGTTACCAGCCAAAAACTGATGAACAGGTACGCCCAGTGGCTCTTTACCATTCTCTTTGAGGTGGAGAAACATATAGATATGACGGGATATGATGATTATGACCGGCGTGTGTTTGGATTTCTGGCTGAACGTTTGGTTATGGTCTGGATCAGACATAATCGGTTGAGAGCATATGAGACACCGGTTGGACTCATGGGGGTTAAGTCAGAGACAAAAGATGTAATTGCCAAATCGGCAAAATTGTTACAGGATGGTCAGTATAAAGAAGTTACGGCATATTTAAAAGAAATAAATACAAAGAGGCCTGACTTATTTTTTAAGGATTCGGATACAGAGGGAGATTTGGCTGCAATATATACTTTTGCAGAAATAATGACGGCAGAGGAAAGAGCAGGAAAAAGGAATCTGGTATCTTATTCCACGGATTATAAAGAATTGACGAAATTATATGTTCACCTGAAAGAGCTGTTTACGGAAAGCCTGACAGATAGTACATTATACCATTTTATTCTGGAAAAGAATTTATCTACAGAATTTATATCACTCTCAATTCAGAAAATATTAGAAGATGACAGGGAGCAAAGAATCAGGGTGTATAATTATCTCGCCAATGCTTATTTAAATGATGGGATTCTTCATCAGGCAAGAATTTATGTGGAGCTGGCACTTAGGGAAGAATAGAAAGGGACAATAAAGATATTAGATGGAAGAAACATAGGCAATATGATATAATACTGGTGAAAAGGAGTATTTGTATGAATAAAAAGGTTAGCGTGATTATTCCATGTTTTAACGCAACTAAATGGCTTCCCAAGTGCTTCTTATCACTTGTAGGGCAAACCATCGGGATAGAATCACTGGAACTTATTTTTGTAAATGACGCATCCACTGATGAGGGAAAGACATGGGAAATGCTCATGGAATTTGAAAGAGCTTATCCGGATTCTATTGCAATAATAGACCTTCCTTGTAACAGAAGACAGGGCGGAGCCAGAAATGAAGGGTTAAAATATGCTTCCGGTGAATACATTGCTTTTGTTGATGCGGATGACTGGGTGCTTCCCAGTATTTTTGAAAAGACATATAATAAAGCAAAGGAACTGGACGCAGACATTGTTCAATTCGGGTTTGACTATTATTTTGACAAAATCGGTATTGTGGACAGTAAACGACCGGTGAGGGATGAGTTTATACAGATTGATTCGCCGGAGGACAGAAAGAAACTGTTGTTAAGTGAGAAAATAACTTATGGCTGCTGGAACAAGCTTTATCGAAGGGAGCTTGTGGAAAAAGCAGGAGTACAGTATGCGGAACATATGATATATGAAGAACCGCTATTCGTTTATCCGCTGCTTTATGAGGCAAATCGGTTTGTTATTATGCCGGACAAATTGTACATATACAGGCAGAATAATAATGGCACTATGCGTAATGACATGAAAGCAAAGGAAACTCTTATGCAACACGCGGCGGTGCAGCTTCTGGTCTGGGAATTTATGAAGAAAACAAAGTATTATGAACCGTTCTATGAGGAAATAAAGCTGTACTTTTTACATACATACTTATACGAAACGCTGGATTTTGCAAAGGCAAGGGGCATAACACTGGATTATGCCATGTACCTGCCTTTAACACGGACGGCATTAAGAGAAGTGAAGGATATCACAAGTTCACCGTACTTCTCGATTCTCGTAAAACAGATGCCGCTGTATAGGGCGATTGCAGAAGGCTTTGATGAAGAAAAATATATGAACTACATTAAATGCATGTAAGGATAAAAATATGCTTGCAATCAATGAGGATTTTTTTAGAGAAGAGATAAGATGTGGGTTTACTGTTTCGGAAATGATGAAGAGAGTATGGGCGGTTGAGATGGAAGTACTGCAGGAAATCAACCGTATATGTACTGATTATGGACTTACCTATTATGCACATTGGGGAACCCTTCTGGGGGCCATAAGGCATAAAGGGTTCATTCCGTGGGATGATGACATTGATATAGCTATGAAACGTAAGGACTATCAGGTGTTGATGAGGGTACTTTCGGACGAACTGCCCCAGGGATACTACAACAGCAGTTCTTATTCTGACCCTACACATAGTCAGCCAACTACTTCGGTCATGAATACCAGACAGATCATACTTGACGAGCAAAAGCGGAAAATGTTTTATGGGTGCCCTTACATATGCGGGATTGATATCGCACCGCTTGATTTTGTGCCAAGGGATCAGGAGCAGGCACAGCTTCAGAGAAATCTATATACAGTTGTATATTCTGCCGCGAAGAATTATAAAACATATGTTAGAAATGGTGAGATAGAAGGCTATTTAGAACAGATTGAGTCATTATGTCAGACTAAAATAACCAGAGGTATCAATGAAGAAAACCAGTTATGGCTATTGCTTGACAGGATTGCCGGATTATTTAATGAGGATGAATGTGACAAAATAACATATTTCCCTACCAATATATGTTACCGCCCAGAATATTACCTAAACAAGGAATGGTTCCGGAATACGGTAACAGTACCATTTGAACAAATAGAAATACCGGTACCATGCGGATATGATGAAATTTTGAAAATGACATATGGGGATTATATGACACCATCTTATGACGCAGGAAGAGCCCATGATTACCCGTATTATAAAAAACAGGAAGAATTTTTAAGGAGCCACGGATTACTATGACGAAAGTGATAACATACGGAACCTTCGATCTGTTTCATGAAGGTCACTATAAATTATTAGAGCGGGCAAAGGCATTAGGCGATTATCTGATTGTCGGCGTCACTACGGAGCACTTTGATGAGGCAAGAGGTAAGTTTAATGTGATTGATCCGATTATGAAAAGGATTGAGAATGTTAAAAATACCGGTTTTGCAGATATGATTATTGTTGAAGACCATGAGGGGCAGAAGATAGAGGATATTCAAAAATATGGGGTGGATATTTTTACCCTGGGTTCCGACTGGGTGGGGGCGTTTGATTATCTCAATGCATTGTGCAAGGTGGTCTATCTGGAGAGAACACCGAATATTTCTTCTACCATGTTAAGGGGAAGTTCATTTAAAATTACAAAGGTGGGTCTTGTGGGAACAGGACGTATTGCAGAAAGGTTTCTGGCAGAAGCAAGATACGCCAGTGGTCTGGCTGTAATTAGTGCATATAATCCTGACATGGAGAGCGTGAAAAACTTTAAAAAAAATTGTGCGGAATATGAAATAGAGGTGGAAACAGAGGATTACGCAAGATTTCTTAAAAGTGTTGATGCGGTCTATATTGCATCAACACATGAAACTCATTATGAATATGCTAAGATTGCATTAAATGCAGGAAAGCATGTGTTATGCGAAAAACCTTTGGCATTTACAAGAACTGAAAGTGAGGAATTATATAAACTGGCAGCGTATAAGGGTGTGATACTCATGGAGGCGATAAAAGCTGCGTACTGTCCGGGATTTCAGCAGCTCCTTAATGTGGTACAAAGCGGAAAAATTGGTGAAATTAAGGATGTAGAGGCATGCTTTTCCCGTATTGCCAGAATTGAGTCGAGAGAAAGAACCGATGCCAGATATGGCGGAGCATTTTTGGAGTATGGTGGAAATGCGCTTATGCCGATTATCAAAATTCTCGGTAAGGATTACGAATCGGTTACTTTTGACAGTATTGATAATGAACTTGGAACAGATGATTATACAAAAATACAGATCCGATATAAAGATGCAATGGCCACTGCTAAAGTAGGTATGGCTGTAAAGTCAGAGGGACAGCTTATTGTGGCAGGAACTAAGGGATATGTAATAGCGCAGTCTCCATGGTGGCTTACAGAAAAATTCGATGTGCGGTATGAGGATGAGAATCTGATTGAACATTATGAACCTAAGTTTATTGGAGATGGACTTCGCTACGAGATTAGTGAATTTATGGCTAAAATTCATGGAATTGGTGAAAAAAATTATAAGCTTACAGCCGGTGAGTCAATTGCAATTACAGGCATTGTGGAAGAATTTACAAGGAAAAGAGGAATTATTTAGTAGCATCATGACAGAAATGAAATATTTTGTGAGATTTGCTTCTTGTAAAAAATTATAAAAAATTATAAAATAAATTAGAAGTTATAAAAAGTTATAAAACAAATTAAAAGTTATAAAGAGTTATAAAAGAACGAGCCAGTTATAAAGGAAAGAAGTATGATGAAAAATCCATTTTCTTTAGCATTTGGAAAATCACCAATTAATTATATAGAGAGAGTAATGCAGAAAAACGAAATTATTAATAGTTTTTCAGAGGATAATCCGCCTTATCAAGTGTGTATGGTTACCGGTGTCAGGGGTGCAGGGAAGACGGTTATATTAACAGAGATTGCTCGGTATTTTCGTGAGGAAGAAAAATGGATTGTCATTGATCTCAGCCCGGAAAGGGATTTGATGCAAACCATGGCTGCCCAACTTAGTAATACTTCCGGATTAATTTCGCTTTTCAGAGATGCCAAGATTAATTTATCGTTTCTTGGTCTGGGAATAGAGATGGATGGGGTTCCACCGATTACGGATGTAAGTGTTGCTATCGATCGTATGCTGGAGCATATAGGTAAATGTAAGAAAAAAGTATTGATTACAGTTGATGAAGTTACAAGCAATGAATATATCCGTGAATTTGTAAGTGAATTTCAGATATATATGCGCAAAGATTACCCTGTTTTTTTACTTATGACAGGTTTGTTTGAAAATATATATGAATTACAGAATGAAAAGAGCCTGACCTTTTTGTACCGTGCACCAAAAGTTGACTTGCGCCCGTTAAATGAGGGTATGATTGCAAATAAATATGAAAAGATATTCTCAATTACAAGGGATGAAGCCATGGCTATGGCAAGGGAAACAAAGGGTTATCCGTTTGCTTTTCAGGTGCTGGGATATTTGTGCTGGAAAAATAAGACTAAGTGGACTGAAAATCTTGATGAATATAGTCAGTACCTTGAAGAATATGTATATGAAAAACTGTGGAGTGAGATGTCAGTAAATGATAAACAAGTGGTTGTTGCAATCGCACAATCGAATAATGGCAGAGTAAGTAATATACGGGAATTATCAGATAAAAGTTCAGCAAATTTTAGTGTATATAGGGACAGATTGATAAAAAAGGGAATTATCACAGCATGGAGTTATGGGTATCTTGAATTTTCTTTGCCTAGGTTTAAGGAATTTGTGTTAAAGAAAGATATTTAAATTTATGGATAAACGAGTTAAGAAAGAATATGATTTATCCGATATAATACTTGAGTAGATAATACAGTAGCATTATTATGTGCACCCATAGGTTAAAAGGAGTTAACGGGGATTTACTGGATTTCGTTTTTATAAGGGATTGAGACATGGCCTGATTAACATAGATTTACCTTGCTCTGCACCGGATATAGTGCAGAGCTTTTTGATTTTAGGAGAAAATATGCTTAATTTTACAGTAGGACCGGTTCAGGAATCGGATGAGATATTAGGAATAGGGAGCCAACAGACACCATATTTTAGAAACCAAAGTTTTTCTAAGATTATGTTAGAAAATGAAGCTATGATGAAGGAACTTTCCTTTGCAGAGGAAAATGCAAGAGTAGTGTTTTTGACTGCATCAGGTACCGGGGCAATGGAAGCAGCAGTCATGAATTGTTTCTCAAAAGAAGATAATGTGTTGGTTGTTGATGGTGGTGGCTTTGGACATCGTTTTGTACAATTGTGTGAGATTCATGAGGTGCCACATACTGTAGTAAAGGTGCCATTTGAAAGTGCATTGACAAAAGAGATGCTGGAACCGTATAACGGTTGCGGATATACAGGATTTCTTATTAATATGCATGAGACATCCATTGGCAAGTTATATGACATGAAATTAGTAGCTGATTTTTGTAAGAAGAATAGTCTGTTTCTGGTAGTAGATGCAATCAGCGCATTCCTTGCAGATTCATTTAATATGTCAGAGCTTGGTGCAGATGTGATGATAACCGGGTCGCAAAAGGCACTGGCGGTACCGCCGGGAATTTCTATTCTGGTACTTTCAGAAAAAGCAGTAGACAGAGTAACAAATCATAAGGTTAAGAGCATGTATTTTAATCTTGCCGACGCCTTAAAGAATGGGGAACGTGGGCAGACACCATTTACTCCGGCTGTAAGTATATTGTTACAAATTCATGCAAGACTGAAGCAACTCTGTGAATATGGTGCTGAAGCAGAAATTAAGCGAATTGCTGAACTGGCAGAGTATTTTAGAAGTCAAATCACGGATTTGCCATTAAAGATTGCCTCACCTTCTTTATCCAATGCGGTAACTCCGCTTATGGTGGATGAGGAAATCTCAGCTTACGAAATTTTTGAAACATTGGAACGAGATTATGGTATATGGGTGTGCCCTAGTGGCGGAGAATTAAAGGATAAGCTGTTCAGGGTAGGACATATTGGATGCCTGGAGAAAAGAGATTATGACAAATTAGTAGATGCAATGAAGCAAATTTTTTCGAATAAATAAATTGTATGATGGGTGAGAAGTTATGTTTAATTTAGAGCAATTTATTAATGCAAAAGTGATACATAGAGCTCAGAGTATGTTTATCAATGATATTAAAGATAATCAAGCAATTCTGAAGGAAAAGATTGAAGGAAAGAGTGTTCTTGTAATTGGAGGTGCTGGAAGTATAGGTTCTTCCTTTGTGAAAGCAATACTGCCTTTTAGACCAGCAACACTTGTGGTAGTGGATATAAACGAAAATGCGCTGGCTGAATTAACCAGAGATATCCGAAGTATAAGAGGAATGTATGTTCCGGAGGATTATGTTCCATATCCAATGGATTTTAATTCAGAAGTATTTCGTAAGATGTTCATAAAGCGTGGTGGATTTGATATCATTGGTAATTTCTCGGCTCACAAGCATGTACGCTCAGAAAAAGATATTTATTCGGTAGAAGCATTATTGAGGAATAATGTGTTGCATGCAAAAAAGTTGTTGGATTTATTAGCGGATTATCCTCCAGAAGAATATTTCTGTGTGTCAACAGATAAAGCGGCTAATCCGGTAAATATTATGGGCGCAAGCAAGAGACTGATGGAAGATTTGATTTTTTCTTATTCGGATAAATTTCCTGTTAAAACAGCTCGATTTGCAAATGTTGCATTCTCAAACGGTTCCCTGCCAGCCGGCTTTCTTGCCAGACTTGAAAAACTTCAGCCAATTAGTGCACCGATGGATGTAAAAAGATATTTTGTGTCACCGGAAGAAAGTGGACAGATTTGTATGTTGTCATGTATGCTTGGCAATAATCGGGAAATATTTTTTCCTAAGCTGAGAGAAGCACAGATGATGACATTTGATAAAATTGCTACTGAAATTATACAGGAACATGGTTTTGAAGTGTTAGAGTGTGATTCTGACGAAGAGGCAATTGAAAAGTCTGTAGACTTAAAGGCAGGAAGTAATAAATATCCGGTGCATTATTCTAAGTCCGATACGTCCGGCGAGAAGGAGTATGAAGAATTTTTTACAAAGACAGAGTCTGTGGATAATGAACGATTAAAAGCACTTGGTGTTATTATTAATAAGCCGGTTCCCCAAAAGGATGCCTTGGATCACCTGTTGAATAAACTTGAAAAAGCATTTGAACAAGAAGATGTATCCAAGGAAATCATTGTGAAATTAATTCAGGAGTATCTTCCTAATTTTAATCATATTGAAAAAGGAAAATCCTTGGATTCCAAAATGTAATAATCCGGAGGTGGAGAATGGAAAAGTTTATACCCTTATCAATTCCAAATTTTGAGGGAAATGAAAAGAAATATGTGAATGATGCATTGGAACAAGGTTGGGTATCAACAGGTGGAGCATATATTACAAAGTTGGAGCGGCAGATGGCAGAGTTTTTACATACAGAAAACGTGGCCGCCTGCCAAAGTGGAACATCTGCCCTTCATTTATCATTGGTAGAGGCCGGAGTAAAGCCCGGAGATGTTGTTATTGTGCCACCGCTTACATTTATTGCTGCTGTTAATCCGGTAAAGTATCAATATGCTCAGCCTGTGTTTATCGATTGTGATGATAGCTTTTGTATGGATCCCATAAAACTAAGAAAGTTTTGCGAGAATGAATGTCTGATGTCTGATGGAGTTTTGACTTATCATGGTAACATCGTGAAGGCGTTGATTGTAGTTCATGTCTTTGGTAATCTGGCAGATATGGTTTCTATCATGGAAATCGCTAAAAAATATAATATAAAAGTAATTGAAGATGCGACAGAAGCATTGGGGTCTCATTATATGAATGGACCTCTTGCAGGTAAATATGCAGGAACAATGGGAGATTTTGGTGCATTTTCGTTTAATGGCAATAAAATTATCACAACCGGTGGCGGTGGTGCGGTAACAGCTAATAAGCCGGAAGCGGTGAATCATATTCGATATCTTTCTACACAGGCCAAAAATGATTCTCATTACTACATTCATGATGAGGTCGGATATAATTACCGAATGACGAATTTACAGGCAGCGTTAGGTGTTGCACAGATGGAAGAACTTCCGGAATTTATTCGAAGAAAACAAGTAAATTTTGAGCGATATAAAGAATTATTAAAAGGTTTTGAATTGGTAAAACTCATCGATTTTAGGGAAGGAACTTCGTCCAATAAATGGTTCTATTCATTGGAGATTAATCGTAATAAAGTGTATGCTTCTATGAGAGACATCATTACGGCATTGGAACAACGTGGAGTGCAGACTCGTGCAATATGGGGATTGATTAATGAGCAGGTTCCGTATCAAAATGAAGTTGCATATGAATTGGAAAAGGCACCGTATTATGCAGAGAGGATTCTAAATATACCCTGCAGTACGCAAATTACGGAAGATGAGATTAAATATGTAGTAGAAATGATAAAAAATGTCTTAGAGGAAATGGCTGATGAATAAAGAAAATCTGGCGTCAGTAATAGGAACAATGACAATGACAATTGTTGATGCCATGAAAAAAATTGACGATAATGGCAAAGGAATCTTGTTTATTGTAGATGAGAATCAGGCTTTAGAGGGATGTATTACGGATGGAGATATACGGCGCTGGATATTAAAATCTGCGAATTTGAATGCAACTGTAGAATGTGCAATGGTGTATAATCCTCAATTTTTAAGAGTGGAAGAGAAAAAGCATGCAGAAGATTTGATGCATGAAAAAGTGATTACGGCAATTCCACTTGTTGATGAGAATAAAGTTATTCAGGATATTGTATTTTTATCTGATTATAATGGGATGCATGATAACAAGGATAAAAAGAATTTGTCCAATATTCCGGTTATTATCATGGCAGGTGGTAAGGGGACAAGATTATATCCATATACAAAGATCTTGCCGAAGCCATTAATTCCTATCGGTGAAACCCCAATTATTGAACGAATAATTAATTGTTTTACTGAATATAAAATTGATTCATTTTATATCACGGTTAATTACAAGAAGAGTATGATTAAATCTTATTTTGCGGATATTGAAACTAATTATACTATTAAGTATGTGGAAGAGGATAAGCCACTAGGAACCTGCGGAAGTATTAAATTGATTAATGAAACGTTGAAAGATTCGGTTATTATTGCGAACTGTGATGCGTTGATTCTTGCAGATTATGGAGATATATATGAACATCATATGAAAACAAATAATGATATTACCGTTGTGTCGGCCTTAAAAAATGTGACAGTTCCATATGGTGTGTTAAATACCAAGGAAGACGGAGAAATTATCAGTATGGAGGAAAAACCGCATCTATCATATTTGATTAATACAGGTATGTATATCATAAAGCCGGATGTGATTTCATATGTACCGGAAAATACCATGTTTCATATGACGGATTTGATTAATGTTGTTATGAAAAATGGAGGTAAGGTCGGCATGTATCCAATAAGCGAGGATTCATTTTTGGACATGGGCGAATTTGGTGAAATGAAGAGAATGGAAGAAAAACTTAATATAGTATTGGATTGATGGTATGGAAGACATTATTTTAATTGGTTATGGTGGTCATGCTAAGAGCGTGGCAGATTGTATTGAAAGACAGGGAGAATATCGCATTGTAGGTTATACGGATATAGAGAAGCATTCATCGAAGTATGACTATCTTGGCACAGATTCAGAATTACAGCATCTATATGAGCAAGGAATTCGAAATGCTGTGATTACTGTGGGGTATATGGGTAAGGGAGATTTGCGAGAGAAACTATATAATATGGCTAAGGCAATAGGTTTTAGTTTACCTGTTATTAGGGATTCGAGTTCTGTTATTTCAGAGACTGCGTTGATTGGTGAGGGTACCTTTGTGGGAAAGAGTGCTATTATTAATGCTGGGGCAGAAATTGGAAAGATGGCTATTATTAATACAATGGCGTTAGTTGAGCATGAGTGCAGAGTAGGAGACTTTGCTCATGTGGCGGTGTCGGCAGTGTTATGTGGTAACGTAACAGTTGGACAAGCCGCTTTTGTGGGGGCAAATGCAACTGTTATTCAAGGAAGAACGATTGAGAACCATCATGTTGTTCCTGCCGGAGTGACTGTGCGATAATTGGAGGATAAAAATGGATCATGTGTGTATTATTGCGGAAGCCGGAGTGAATCATAATGGAGACTTTGATTTAGCAAAGAAAATGGTGGATAGTGCAAAAGAAGCCGGAGTTGATTATATCAAGTTTCAAACTTTTGTACCGGAGAAATTAGTGTCTAAAAGTGCCGAAAAGGCACAGTATCAGAAGGATACGACGGGAAATACAGAGACACAGCTTCAAATGCTACAAAAATTAACATTGTCCAAGGAAAACTTCATTGAATTGAAAGAATATTGTGATCAAATCGGAATTGGTTTTATATCAACTCCTTTTGACTTGGAAAGTATTGAATTCCTAAATTCATTTGGCATGGATTTTTGGAAAATTCCATCAGGAGAAATCACAAATCTTCCATATCTTGAAGCAATTGCAGCGACAGGCCGTAAAGTTGTAATGTCAACAGGTATGTGTGATATTAATGAAATCAAACTAGCGGTTGAAGTTTTAGAAAAGGGTGGAGTGAACGATATTGAGTTGTTACACTGTAATACACAATATCCTACACCGTTTGAACATGTAAACTTGAAGGCTATGCAGACAATAGAAGAAGAGACGGGCAAGAAAGTTGGTTATTCGGATCATACAAAAGGTATTGAAGTGCCCATTGCCGCAGTGGCTATGGGGGCTACAATAATTGAAAAGCATTTTACTTTGGATAAAAATATGGAAGGACCAGATCATCAGGCTAGTCTTGAACCGGCAGAATTGAAGGCTATGGTTACTGCGATTCGTAATATTGAATTGGCGTTAGGAACAGGGGAAAAAGAGCCAACAAAGTCAGAAATCGGTAACCGGAAGGTGGCAAGAAAAAGTATTGTGGCGAAGAAGAAAATTCAATATGGTGAAATATTTACAGAAGATAATTTGACCATAAAACGTCCGGGAAATGGTATTTCACCCATGAGATGGTATGAAGTATTGGGGCAGAAGGCTAAGAAAAATTTTGAAGAAGATGAGTTGGTTGAGTTATGAAAAAGATAATTATCATCACATCAACACGTGCAGAATATGGGTTGTTATCCCCTGTCATAAAAAAGTTAAAAAAGTGTAGTGATATTGAGATATGTGTGGCCGCGACTGGAACACACTTGTCGGCAGAATATGGAATGACAGTCCGTGAGATTGAAAATGATGGTGTTTGTGTGGATGCAAAAATAGATATTTTGTGTGAATCTGACAGACCATCCGGTATTTCAAAAACTATGGCTAATGCTTTGGAGAGATTTTCCAATTACTTTGAAGAATCGCAGCCTGATGCAATTATGATTTTAGGAGATCGATATGAAATGCTGGCTATTGCATCGGCAGCATTGAATGCGAGAATTCCCATTATCCATATTCATGGAGGAGAAGCGACGGAAGGAGCAGCGGATGAGTATATTCGCAATGCAATAACTAAGTTAAGTTACTTGCATTTTGCAAGTACAGAAACCTATCGAAAACGTATTATTCAGATGGGAGAGCATCCGGATAGAGTACATAATGTTGGAGCACTTGGTGTGGAAAATTGTTTGAATGTGGATTTATACTCCCGTGAAGAGTTGACTGCGGATTTGCAATGTGATTTATCACGGTATGCAGTTTTGACATTTCATCCTGTTACAATGGAAAACTATACGGCACAGGAGCAGATTAAAACACTGATGGAAGTGGTTTCGCAGTATTCGGATATTACATTTATTTGCACGAAAGCCAATTCAGATCAGGGTGGAAAAATCATTAATGAATGTATTACAGAATATGCAAACACATATTCCAATATTAGATTATATGATTCACTAGGCATGAGGAGATATTTAAGTGCTGTAAAGTATGCGGAATTTGTAATTGGAAATTCTTCCAGTGGAATCATTGAGGTGCCAAGTTTTGGGGTTGCAACGGTTAATATTGGGGATAGGCAGAGAGGAAGGATACAGGCAGAATCAATTGTTAATTGTGAACCACGGTATGAATCAATAAAAAACGCAATGACCCAAGTACTCAGGTCTGATTTTAGAGAAAGAATCAGTACGGTGGTTAATCCCTATGAACAGGCAGGAACAAGTGATCGTATTGTGAAAATAACAGAAAACTTTTTAAGAAATAATAATAGAGATTTTAAGAAAAAATTTTATGATATTGATTTTTAGGAGACGGGGGTGCTTTAGATGAAGATTTTGGTTGTTGGACTTGGTTCTATGGGCAGAAGAAGAATCAGATTATTAAAAAAGATTGATGATACTTTAGAGATAATAGGAATCGATAATCAAAAAGAAAGATGTCAGCAGTCAGAACAGGAATTCAATATCCG
>JAQXXN010000222.1 GCA_029226085.1 Thermoflexaceae bacterium | reverse complement strand
ATCACGGGTATATAATCTCATGTCAAGAGCAACCTGGTCATTGCGGCTTCTTCCGGTATGCAGTCTCTTTCCGGCATCACCAATCCGTTCAATGAGAGTCGCCTCAACAAAACTGTGAATGTCTTCGTATTCCTCCGAAATGGCAAGGGTACCATTTTCAATGTCATCCAGAATTCCCTTTAATGCATTTACGATGGTAAAGCGGTCTTCTGAGGACAAAACACCCTGTTTTGCGAGCATGGTAACATGTGCAATGCTTCCTTCAATGTCCTGTTTGTAAAATCTCTGGTCATATGAAATGGATGCATTAAAATTGTGTACCAGCTGATTTGTTTCTTTTGTAAATCTTCCACCCCAAAGTTTCATGACTTATATCTCCTCCTTGACAGAATTATCTGTTTCTTTATTTTCGCTGTTTATGGTTTCTTTCACTGTTTCAGCCTCCGTGCTTTCCGTCTTTTGTTTTCCAAAATGGAATTCACGGTGCAGAAAGAAAACTTTATCCGAAAAATACAATATAACAAGAATTATAACACAAATTGCCGTAATTGCCACACCTATTTTAAATCCTTCCGGTGAATATTTCATTACAATGGAATGGGTACCGGCGGCTAAAGGAATCTCTGTCAGTGCGTCAATCAGGGAAGTCTGTTCAATAAGAACACCGTCCACGTAGATTTTCCAGCCCCTGTCATACGGAATGGACATCAGCATGGTTCCGTCATGTTCTGCGGTAATGATTCCTTCAATTCGTGTGTCATTCATGAACGTGATTTCCAGTCCGTTCTGGCTTAATGTATTGACTGCGTCAATGAATGCCGTTTCATTAATGGTATAAGCACTGACGGAGAGATTGCCGGAATCATCGCTGTCTGTGGTAATACGGACTTCATCATTGGCATTTAACACACCCAGGTCAATAATGTGGTTGTGTTTAATGTTATAGGACTTGCTGGTGTCGTTAATGTATACATTTACGGAATCTATGTTGTTGTTAAGGACTTTAATGTAAACCTGCTGTGTCCGTCCCGGATGAATCTGGACAGAGGTGCTGGTAAGGGAGTTAACAGTAAGGTTTACAAATACATCTTCAATTCCGGTAATCTCCCGAATCAGGGAGTTTTGTACCTCAAACGGATTGGAACTCTTCATGTTCCAGTTTTCTTCAAAGCCGGAAGGAACCATAAAGCCAAGAGGCAGTACATAGTTAATCCGGTAGAGATAACGGTCATTTGAGGAAGTAATATAGCTTAATAATTTATTTTCTGTAAGCTGGGTATCTGAAATCAGATATTTTACCCTCAAAAGAGCGGAGGTAAAGAAGGTAGCTCCGTTATATGAATATGCATTTGTGGAACTTTCCATGCCAAGATACCCGTAGAGCTTTGAAAGTCCACCGTTTGCCGTAGAAGAAAATGTGGATGTAGATGGATAATCATGCCATGCAGCATCATTTTTTGTCCGCAGACCGGAAAATTTTTCGACCCGGTAAAAGGAAT
Organism: Thermoflexaceae bacterium; assembly: GCA_029226085.1. GTDB lineage: Bacteria > Bacillota > Clostridia > Lachnospirales > Lachnospiraceae > MGBC120314. Next base: position 16,006 of record JAQXXN010000222.1, on the reverse strand, counting down.
CTTCAAGATTCTTTGCATTTTCAAGAAGAACAGCTACATCATCATAGTCGTTGAGATAATAGGAACGACTTGTGGTACCCAGTGCGGTTTCCTCATAATTCAGTGCACATTCAAGAATCGTGGTAGTAAAAAACAGGAATAAAAATACCATGTAAGGGAGCTTCTGCTGTCTGTAAATATAGATAATCAGCATGTACAGGGCAATGAAAGCAGCACTGATATAGATGATGGTAAAATCAATGATATCCTCTGTAAAGAGCTGTTCTGCCAGCAGAAGGAAACCGATGGCAATCCATAAAGCACCGGTGAGTTCCTTTCTGGTATAAGAAGCAATGTCTTTAAAGGCATCATAACACATGGTCAGCAGGATAAAGATATAGATAAAGCTCTGCCTGCATGGAAGGGAATTCGGAAAATGAAAACCATGCCATATGAAATTCGGGATGTTCATGTTAAAAGCAATCAGAAAAATGGTAAGAATTGATACTTTTCCCACTTTTTCCCGGGTGCTTATCCGGCTGTTCATGATATATAATGGAATCAGAAGGAAAACGGCAACACCGCAGTAAATGTTTGGGTGATGTTCCAGGGCAAGATGCGGTTCCACGTTAATTAAATGCCGTGTAAGCATTTGTAAAATCGGAAAATACTCGGACAGGCTCTTTGGAAAAGAAATGTCACTGGATACCGTATAGGAAAGGGCAAACATTTCCGGTATCAGAAGACATGCGGAAAGACCACCTGCAAGCAGGGAATATGCCACAAAATTTTTAATGGAAATCAGGTATCCACGCAGACTTTTTTCCGGATTTGCAAGAAGAAGGAAAAGAAAATAAATAACCATTGTAATGCAAATCATGATGGAAATATAATAATTCGTTAAAATGGCAAGTCCAAGCGTAATACAGTACAGTAAACATTTTCTTTCTTTTACCAGACGCTCCAGTCCAAGAATAATCAGTGGAAGGAGCCATACGCAGTCCAGCCACATGATATTCCAGCTGTAAGCTGCAAGATATCCTGATAATGCATAGAACATGCCAAAAACAGCCACATAGATTGTATGTGTCTGAAACCGTTTACAAATATAATAAGTGAAGGTTACGGATGCAAGAGATAATTTTAAAATAATCAGGGCATTCATTACTTCGATAAGATATTTGTGTGGAAAAAGGAAAATAAACCAGTTGAACGGTGAGGAGAGATAATACGCATATAATGCAGTAAAATTTACTCCCAGACCGATATTAAAGGAATAGGTCAGGCTTGAGTGATTACGCAGCTTGTACCATAATTCCGAATAAAAAGGGAGGTACTGGTGATACATGTCGGAACGCAGATAACAGTTGTCACCAAAAGGAAAAATCTCCCTGGCAAAGTAAATTGCAATCAGTACCACAAACGGTATGATAAAAGATAAAATATATACAATTCTTCCGCTGATTGCAGTATAGTCTTGTTTTTGTGAATCCATTTTAATATAAAACTCCCCGTGTATAATTAATTATTTTTTTCTTCGTTTCGAATCTCTTTTGTATGTTCTGTAGTATTTTCCTTTGCAATGTAAATCGGACGATGCTTGGACTCGATGAAAATTCTTGCCAGGTATTCACTGATAATCCCAAGGGACAATTCAATGACGCCACAAAGAAATAACAAAAGAATAATGGTAGAAGCATAGCCCGGAAGGTCAACTCCGAAAACCACGGTTTTGATGAAAATGTATAAACCGTAAATAATTGCCATTAATGAGATGACACACCCCATGATGGATACCATGTGAAGCGGGGCAACGGAAAAGGAAGTAATACCGTCCACGGCATATTTGATTAGTCCGTGCAGCTTCCATTTGGTTACGCCGAGAGCACGTTCCACATTGGTGTATGGAATCCATTTGGTATGAAATCCGACATAACTGAAAATTCCCTTGGAAAACCGTTCAGCTTCATTCATTGCCACAATGGCATCCACCATCTGCCGGGACATGATGCGGAAATCTACTGCACCATAAGGCATTTTTACAGAGGTGAGAAGATTATTTACCTTGTAAAACTGCCTGGACAGAAAACTTCGAAACGGTGCTTCGCCCTTGCGGTTGGTACGATAAGCGGCACAACAGTCATACCCTTCATTGACTGCAGCTACCATGTCCGGGATAAGAAACGGAGGATGTTGTAAATCGGCATCCATCACAATGACATAATCACCGGTAGAATTGGACAGACCGGCAAACATGGCAGCTTCCTTGCCAAAGTTTCTTGAAAATGAAATATAATCCGTATTTTCATAAGTGGACTTTAGTCCTTTTAGGATGAGAAGTGTGTCATCAAAACTGCCGTCATCTACAAAAATATAATGGAAACAGGTGTCGGGAATTTTTTCTACAATGTCATTTGTCGTTTTGTAAAATGTTGACAGTACTTCCTGTTCGTTATAACAGGGAACAATAATATCTATATTTTTCATGCATTTGCTCCTATTTCGACCTATAAATCATTCTATAAAATTATACTATATGCAAATTCCGGTGTAAATATGAAAATAGGATGGAAATAAGATAGAAAAAGTATTGTAATTCCGGTGCATATTGGTTAAAATTGAAGAATAAAGGGGTTTATGCATCGGATTTTTAGGAGGAACCATGCATAATAAAAAATTAAATATCATAATAGCAGTAAGTGCGTTTCTGATTTTGGGAACAGCCTATTTCTGCCTGTGGAACAGGCAGGAAATGCCGCAGGATTTATTCGGGGAAACGAAGAGTATGGTTTTTGTGGCAGAGAGCATGGAGGAAACGGAAAGCATGGCCGTCATGGAGAGCAGTCCGCAAATTTACGTGTATGTCTGTGGTTTTGTAAATCAGCCGGGTGTATATGAGCTTTGTGAAGGCGCCAGGATGTTTGAGGCGGTGGACATGGCAGGCGGAATCTGTGACGGAGGATGTGTGGATTACCTTGAGATGGCATCCGTGTTAAAGGATGGAATGCGGATTTATGTGCCGTCTGTGGAGGAAGCTGCACAGATGGAAGATGGCACTGCTTCAGGGACCAGCGTGCAGGGAAGGATTAACATTAACAGGGCGGCACGGGAAGAATTGATGACGCTTCCCGGCATTGGCGGGACAAAGGCGGATGCGATTATCCGTTACCGGGAAGAGCACGGCGGTTTTACAACCATTGAAGAGATTAAAAATATTTCCGGAATAAAAGAAGCCGCATTTTCAAAAATCAGGGATTATATCTGCGTAGATTCTTAAATTAAAAGGTTGAGGTAAGAGTATGGAAAAAAGAATACTGGTTGTAGATGATGAGAAATTAATTGTGAAGGGAATTAAATTTAGTCTTGAACAGGATGGCTATAAGGTCGATTGCGCATATGACGGTGAGGAAGCACTGGAAAAGGTTCATTCGGAAAACTATGACATGATTCTTCTGGATCTGATGCTTCCGAAGATGGATGGAATGGCAGTCTGTCAGCATATCCGGGAAAATTCTGATGTTCCGGTGATTATGCTAACTGCCAAAGACAACGACATGGATAAGATTCTTGGCCTTGAAAACGGAGCAGATGATTATATTACCAAGCCATTTAATATTCTGGAGGTCAAAGCAAGAATTAAGGCAATTCTTAGAAGAAACCAGAATTTGTCCACCGGCAGCCAAAATAAGGAAAATATTCTCATTATTTCGGGACTTAAGATGGATTTTGAAGGAAGAAGTGTTTCGGTAGACGGCAGGGAAATGAATCTTACGGTGAAAGAATTCGATCTTCTGGAACTGCTCATTCGTAACAGGGGTAAGGTATACAGCAGGGAAAGTCTCTTAAATCTCGTGTGGGGTTATGAATACCCGGGTGATGTAAGAACCGTGGATGTACATGTAAGGAGACTGCGGGAGAAAATCGAGCCAAATCCAAGCGAACCGAAATATGTACATACAAAGTGGGGTGTGGGTTATTATTTCCAGGCATGATTATGACTCTGGTGCGGCAGGGTCAGGTTTTATAAATACAGTCAATCATTTCATTAACAGTATTCGTTTCCGTATCATGGCAGCCATTATCATTATGGGAATTCTTCCGATGCTTGTGATGGAGCATGGAGTGATTACTACATTCCGGCAGTCTGTCATAAAGAATAAGGTTATTGATATCCAAAGCCAGCTGAATCAGATAGCAAGGAAAATCGGTTCCGGCAATTCATTTATCGATGAAAAAACCAATGTGTGCAAAGAAGATATTACCCTTCTTTCGGATGTGTTTAACGGAAGGATTCTTGTAGTAAACAGTCAGATGAGAATTATTTATGACACATATGTCTTTGAAGAAGGAAAGACACTGATTTCAGAGATGGTCATAAACGGACTTTCAGGAAACGGAGACCGGGAAATCATAAACGATGGGGAAATCATTGAGATATCGGTTCCGATTTGTTATGGAAATGACCAGATTATCGGACTGCTTCTTGCAGATGTGAATGAAGGCGAATTTCTCGTTACCCTGGAGGAAACATCCTCTGAATTGTATGTTATCCGGATTTTACTGATGCTGGCAATTATTGTTATTGCAGTGGTATTTTCCGGTCTTCTTGTGGAGCCGATAGAAGCCATTACAAGGTCGATACGGAGATTTTCCCAGGGATATAATGAACATGTGACAGAAAGTGGTTATTCTGAGATTGCTGAACTTTCGGGAGAGTTTAATAATTTATTTGGAAGAATGTCAAAGCTGGATGAATCAAGGCAGGAATTTGTTTCCAATGTCTCTCATGAATTAAAGACGCCGATTACGTCCATCAAGGTTCTGGCAGATTCCTTAAACGGGCAGGAAGATGTTCCGGTAGAGCTGTACCGGGAATTCATGGAAGATATTGTAAAAGAAATTGACCGTGAGAATAAAATTATTAATGATCTTCTTACACTGGTCCGGCTTGATAAGACAGCAGCTGCATTAAATATTAACAGTGTGAATATTAACGAGCTGATAGAATCGGTGTTAAAGCGTTTAAGTCCCCTTGCATCCAGAGAGAATATTGAAATCACGTATGAAAGCTTTCGAAATGTGACTGCAGATGTGGATGAGGTAAAACTTTCACTTGCCATTACCAATCTGGTGGAGAATGCAATCAAGTACAATAAAAAAGACGGATGGATTAAGGTTTCCCTGAATGCAGACCATAAATTCTTCTATGTTCAGGTGGAGGATTCGGGAATCGGCATTCCAAAGGACCAGCAGGATAAGGTGTTTGAGAGATTTTACAGGGTAGACAAGACAAGGTCACGTGAAACAGGAGGTACGGGACTGGGACTTGCAATTACAAGGGATGCTGTCATAATGCATAACGGTTTAATCAAGCTTGAAAGCCGGGAAAATGAAGGAAGCAGGTTTATTATCCGGATACCTCTGAATTATTCTGGAACAGGCAGGTGAGATATCAAGTGAAAGGAATAAATAAGATGCAGAAAAAAAGAAAATGCTGCCTTGGTATTTTTGTATTAATGGCAGTATTCCTTCTGGCTGCCTGCCAAAAAGAAACAGAAAATGAAGAAATCATGAAAGAAGAGGGGCATTATCGGATTTATTTTCTGGATAAGAATACATTTGTTACCAGTGATTATTACACGGAGACCAAAGATTCCACCGAACTTGCAAAGGAACTTCTGTCTCAGATGGGACTGGATGAGGAAAACAACCGGAAATACGGAAACGTATATGTAGAGGACTCCAATGTGGCAAATGGCGTGGCGTATGTATATTTTAATGATGCATACGGAAAGATGGATAATGTGTATGAAGTGTTATTTCGGGCATCTGTGGTAAAAACCTTATCCCAGCTTTCAGAAGTGAATTATGTTTATTTTTATGTCAATAATAAACCGCTTACCTATGAAAACGGACAGGTTGTGGGACTTATGGCAGAAGGTGATTTTATTGCGGATTCGGACAGTGATCTTCAAAATCTGGCATGGTCCACACTGATACTTTATTTCGCAAATAATGAAGGAACCGGTCTTGTGGAGAGACAGCTGGATGTGGCATATGTCAGGACAGTTTCGCTAGAAAAGGTTATTGTGGAACAACTGATTCAGGGACCGGAGGATGATTCCTGCCAGGCAGTGGTTCCTTCCCAGGTAAAAGTCCTTGGAACCACGGTGCGGAATGAAATATGCTATGTGAATCTGGATTCTTCGTTTATCAAAGAAAGGACAGGCGTTCCATTTGAGCTGACAGTCTATTCCATTGTAAATTCGCTGTGTGAATTAAACGGAATCAATAAGGTACAGTTTCAGATTAACGGAGACAGTCACGTGGAGGCCAATGGGATTTCCTTTGACACGGTTTTTGAGAGAAATCTGGATTTAATTAAAAAGGAGGAGACACAATAAAAAGACCTTTATTAGGGATTCTTGTCATGGTACTGATAGGAGAAGGAATCAGCATCATGGCGGGAGTTCCTGTATTTATAATAATTTTTTCCATATTTGTTCTTGGAACCATAGGACTGATATGGAAGAAGAAAGTCTGGAAATGGTATCTGATATTTCCAATGTTTGTTTTGATTGCTTTTTTCCGCATGGAATGGGCGGAAAAGAAAGTATTAATCGTTTCTGATATCCAAACCCATATTGAAGGAAAAGTGAATAAAGTAAAAGAAAAAGAAGGATACAGGCAGATTTATCTGTACGGTGCATCTGCAGGAGAGAATGAGATAATCCGTTTAACAGGAATCATTCTGAATGATACGGGGATGAAAAAGGAACTTCTTCCCGGGGACAAAATTTCCTGTGATGCAGTATTAAAGCAATATGCTCCGGCATCCAATCCGGGAAATTTTGATGCCAGACGGTATTACGCATCCTTAAATGTAGATTATTACGCATGGACGGACGATATCCGAATAGAAGAAAAGTCGGATAATCTGTGGATACAGGGAATTTTTTTGCTGAAGAAAAAACTTTTGGCATCGTTTGAACAGATCAGCGTGGGAGAGGATGCCGGAATCTATTCTTCCATCCTTCTTGGTGAGAAATCCCTGCTGGATTCGGATATAAAAAAATTATATCAGGTAAATGGAATGGCACATATTCTTGCCATTTCCGGATTACACGTTTCCATTCTTGGAATGGGATTTTACAAATTGCTGCGTAAATGCGGTATTCCTTTTTTGCCTTGTTTTCTCATAAGTTTTGTGGTTATTCTTTCCTATGGAATCATGACGGGTAATAGCGTTTCCACAGTCCGGGCAATCATTATGTTTTTGATGGGAACATTGGGCGATGTGCTGGGAAGGACATATGATATTCTTAGTGGTCTTGGGCTTTCTGCCGTAATTTTAATTCTGATTTTTCCGCAAATCATATATAACAGTGGGTTCTGGCTGTCGTTTCTTGCAGTTTTTGGAATTGTGTCAGTAAAACCGGTATTTGATTCTTTCTTTTGCAGGGTGGATTTTAAGAAAAAAGCTTTTGGAAAACTTCTGAATGCCTTTCAAGCAAGTCTGGCAGTCACTGTTACAACATTGCCGGTCATACTGAATTCTTATTTTGAAGTTCCGGTGTATTCTGTATTTTTAAATCTTCTTGTGATTCCGCTCATGACATGCTTAATGGTCAGTGTGGCAGCAGGAGGAATTGCCGGAATTTTCTGTGTGCCGGTGGGAGCTTTTCTTATCGGGGCGGCACATTATATTCTGGCCTTTTATGAGTGGATTTGTAATGTTTTCATGAAATTGCCCTTCTCCATTGTGATACTTGGAAAGCCTTCTGTCTGGCAGATAGTCATATATTACCTGCTGCTGGCATTAGCGGTTGTCTGTGTCCATGAGAAAAAATCATGGAAGATTCCGATTGCTTCAATATGTGCGGCGGTAATGATTCTTACGGTGAGAATCATGCCGGATTTCATGGTAAGAGTGCTGGATGTGGGACAGGGAGAGGGAATTCATGTAAGCTCTGCCGGAGTTTGCATGCTGGTGGACGGAGGAAGCACAAGCAATCATAAGGTGGGAGAATATTGTCTGATTCCATATCTTAAATCCCAGGGAATACGTCATGTTGATTATATAGTGATGACACATGCAGATGAAGACCATATCAGCGGACTTCTGGAAATCATGGAAAACGGGCAGATAAAGGTAAATAATCTTATCCTGCCGGACGTGAGGGAAAAATCCAAGGGCTACATGAAAATGGAAGATGCTGCACGGAATGCAGGAATTGACATACACTATATTCATTCCGGAATGTCGTTTGCCTGTGGTAAGATTACCGTAAAATGTCTGTATCCATTTGAAAAACAGGAGTATGATTCAGAAAATGATTATTCCACCGTACTGTTGCTTTCTTATGACGGACTGGATCTGCTTCTTACGGGAGATATCGGGGATAAGGGAGAAAATGAAATGCTTTCCAAGGATTTATTAAAGGATGTGGATATTTTAAAGGCAGCACATCACGGTTCACGGTATTCAACAGATGAGGAGTTTTTAAAAATCGTTCAGCCGGAAATTACCCTGATATCCTGTGGTGCCAATAACTCATACGGACATCCTCATGAAGAACTTTTAAAACGGCTTATGGATGTCGAATCGGAGATTTATGTGACTGCGCAAAATGGAGCAGTGACGGTGACGAAAAACAGACAGGTAATTCAAGTTGATACATTCATGAATCCGTGATATATTTTATATAGTATATTATTTTGAATTTGTAACGGAATATGAAAAGCCGTGGCTAATTAGTTGATACAGGAAACAGAACATGAAGATTATAAATGAGAATATTAAGGACGGCAGGTTTAAGAGGTCTTATCTGATTTGTGGGGAAGAAGATTACCTGCGGCGTCAGTATAAAGGAAAATTAAAGGATGCCATTACAGGTGGTGATGACATGAATTATTCGTATTATGAAGGTAAGGGAATTAATACGAAAGAGGTCATTGACGTGTGTGAGACACTTCCCTTTTTTGCCGAGCGCAGGCTTGTGGTCATGGAGGATACGGGATTCTTTAAGGGAGCCTGTGATGATGTATTTGTGGATTATATTCGGAATATACCGGAGTATCTTACAATCCTTTTCGTAGAAGGTGAAGTGGATAAGCGAAGCAAAATGTATAAGGCAGTCAGTCAGAATGGCTATGTCAGTGAAATGAAGATACAGGAAGATGCAGTTCTTAAAAAATGGATTATGTCTCTTCTGGTATCAGAGAAGAAGAAAATGGATGGAAGAACCCTCCAGACCTTTTTAGAATATGCCGGAAGTTCCATGGATAATATTAAGGGAGAACTGGAAAAATTATTCTGTTATACCATGGGGAGGGAGGAAATCACTGAGGAAGATGTAAAAATCATCTGTACCGTGACAACGGAAAATAAGATTTTTGACATGGTTTCGGCCGTGGCAATGAAAAAACAGAAAGAAGCATTGAACCTGTACTATGATTTGCTGACGCTTAAGGAACCGCCGATGAGGATTCTTTATCTGTTATCCAGACAGTTTAATCTGATTTTGCAGGTAAAGGAACTTCTGGCAGAGGGGTATTCTTCTGCTACCATTGCAAAAAAGATGGGTGTTCAGGGATTTATAGTAACAAAATGCCAGAATCAGGCAGGTTTTTTTACCAGTGCCCAGTTAAGAAAAGCACTGGAAGAATGTGCTTCTTTTGAGGAAGCTGTAAAGACGGGCCGTCTGGAAGATAAGATGTGCGTGGAATTAATTATCATAAAATACAGTCAGAGACAGGAGAAAAAGAATGAAAAATAAGTGGAAGGTAATTGCAGTGGCAGAGACCATTGTCATAGCGGTAGTGCTGGTTTTTATCATCGGATTTCTTATGGGAAGAATGGGAAAGACAGATAAAACAACAAAGAATGCAGAAGTGGCGGTAACAGAAAGCATCAATGAGACAAAGAAAGATATGCCTGCAAAACAGACAGATGCGGCACCGGACAGTCAGACGGAGGAAAGTACCCAGACGGATGCAGTAAAAGAAAAGGAAACATTTGAGGTAAAAGAAGCGAACGGTAATCTTAAGCTTTCCTTTGAACTGGTACAGCAATGGGGTGATGAAACAAAATACTATTACAATTATTCGGTTGTTGTGGAAAACACGGGAGATGAACCGACAGAGGAATGGGCAGTAAAGGTTCCGGTTTCGGAGGATTTTGAATTAAGCTCCTATTGGAATGCCGAGTGTGTGGTGGAAGACGGTTATCTGTATGTAACACCTGTTGATTTTAACCGTGTGGTAAAACCGGGAGAAAAGACAGACAGTGTGGGAATTATTATTGCCTGCAAGGGTGAGGCTTCGTTTGAAGGAGCGGTTATCGGTACGAAGGCAGGAGACACCGGCACTTCCGGAACAGAAAAATCAGAGACCAAGCAGTCAGGACAGAATCAGAGTAAGCAAAGCCAGACTGGAGGAAATGCAGTGACTACATATCAGGGGAAATTATCCGTAAACGGAACAAATCTTGTAGATAAGGATAACAATGTGGTACAGCTTCGTGGTATCAGTACTCATGGAATTGCATGGTATCCTGAGTATGTGAACTATGATTCCTTTAAAACCTTAAGGGATGAATTCGGTGCCAATGTAATACGTCTTGCCATGTATACCGGGGAAGGTGGCGGTTATTGTGCAGGCGGCAATCAGGAAGAATTAAAGAAACTGATTGATGAAGGCGTAAAATACGCCACGGATTTATCCATGTATGTGATTATTGACTGGCATATTTTAAGTGATAATAATCCGAATACCAATAAGGATGCGGCAAAGGTCTTTTTTGAGGAAATGTCAAAGAAATATGGGGATTATGATAATGTATTCTATGAAATCTGCAATGAGCCTAATGGCGGAACGACATGGGAAGACGTGAAGAAATATGCAGAAGAAATCATTCCGGTAATTCGAAAGAATGACAAGGATGGAATTATTCTGGTGGGAACACCGACCTGGTCTCAGGACGTGGACAAGGCTCTGGAAAATCCGATTACAGGATATGATAACATTATGTATGTGCTTCATTTCTATGCGGCAACTCATAAGGATGACCTTCGCAATAAGATGACAAAGGCGATTGACGGAGGACTTCCGGTGTTCATTAGTGAATTTAGTATCTGCGATGCATCCGGAAATGGAGGAATTGATTATGATTCTGCCAGCAAGTGGCTGGATGTAATCAATCAGTATCATATTAGTTATGTGGGATGGAATCTGAGCAATAAGAATGAGAGTTCTGCAATTTTAAAGCCGTCCTGTACGAAAACAAGCGGATATACCGTGGATGATTTATCGGATACGGGGAAATGGCTGGTGGAGACATTTCAGTAGGAGATAAAAGTCGGGATTTGTGGGGATGAAATAGAAGATTTTGGTAAATAAAAAAACGATACAGGGTGATGTATCGTTTTTTAATGGGAATCGTGAGATTTCCCAAAGATTCAATTCATATAATTAAAATTAAGCCATTGCGTTGACAGCTTTTGTTAAGCGGGAAACTTTTCTGGCAGCAGTATTCTTGTGGTAAACACCTTTGTTAGCAGCCTTGGAAATCTCGCTGATAGCAACTGTTAAAGCTTCATTAGCAGCAGCCTTGTCATTCTGTGAAATGGCAAGCTCAACTTTCTTAATATAAGTTTTAACTCTGGACTTAATTGCCTTATTCTTAGCAGTTCTGATCTCAGTTACTAAAATTCTCTTCTTAGCAGATTTAATGTTAGCCAATCCGGACACCTCCATTATATAAATAATAATAAAATTCATCTAGATGTTTTTCATTAAAGCCGGACACGGACGTTCTAATGTAAACATACTATTGTATTTTAGTGCAAGGAATTTAATCTGTCAATACATATTTATTGGTTTTTTGGAAAATAATTTCTACAAGGGAATTTTTTGTGGAGGTTTTAGGAATGAAAGAAAAATTTAAGGTTAGGACGGATCTTGCACTGGAGGCACGGGAAGACATTCAGATGTCGGACAGTGAGCTGGATGGAGTAATTGTGGAGGAAAAGATGAATTCCCATGCAAATATTCATGTGATTAAGCTGACAATTACCAATGAACATGGGGCAAAATTACTTAAAAAGCCGGTTGGAACGTATCTGACGCTTGAGGCACCGGATATGGTACAGCCCAGTGAGGAATATCACAGGGAAATTTCATGTGTGCTTGCAGAATATATTAAGGATTTAATTCGTCCATACTGGCGTGAGGATGGCATTTCCATTCTTGTGGTAGGGCTTGGCAACAGGGAAGTAACGCCGGATGCGCTGGGTCCCAATGTTGTCAATAATATTGCTATTCAGAGGGAAAATGAAGTGGATAACCAGAAAATCAGTATCAGCGGAATTGTTCCGGGGGTCATGGCGCAGACGGGAATGGAGACGGCTGTGATTATAAAAGGAGTTGTCAGTGAAACCATGCCGGATGTGGTAATTGCCATAGATGCACTGGCGGCACGGAATTCCAAAAGACTGAATACTACCATACAGGTAACGGATACAGGGATTCATCCCGGTTCCGGAGTGGGAAACCACAGACGGGCAATCACGAAGGAATCCATTGGAACCAACGTAATCGCAATTGGTGTTCCAACGGTAATTGATACGCCTACGATTGTATATGATACATTGGAAAATTTATTAAAGGCTTTATCGGTGTCAGAGCATTTTAAATCGGTGTCGGATACATTTCACCGGTTTAATAATGATGAAAAATATCAGCTGATTCGGGAAATCATTAATCCGGAGATGTCGGACATGTTCGTGACACCGAAGGATGCGGATGAAACCATAAAGAGGATTGGATATACCATATCGGAGGCAATCAACATCGCGGCAAATTCTTAAGAACCAATAAATAGGGGAATCAATTAATATCTCATGGAATCACCGAATATATATATGAAGTGAATGAGTAAATGAGGTGGTTTATAAATATCCATGAGAAGACGCAATCTTTTATTTAACAGGACAGGACTGCTCATTCTTGCATGCGCCCTGTTTTTATTGGTGAGAATGGAATCGGATATGATCATATCGGATCTTATCAATAAAATAAACAGTTTGTCCGGTTATGTTTCCTCCCGGAAGGAAGAAGGAATCACAACCAGAGGAATCATTAATCAGTATATGCCGGTGGTTGGTTACGTGGATTCTCATTATATAGAAACAGATTATCTGACAGATCCGTCCTATGATTATGAAACCCGGATAGAATATATTGATTTAGATGAAACAAGTAACATTCAGGAAGAAAATACGGAAGAAGAATATATTAAAAATGCTAATATGGAAGAAGAAAACGAAAAAAAAGCAAATTCAGACAGCCACGAAGCGAATACTCTGGCCATACAGTCGCCCGTAAAGTTTCAAAGAAGTGAACTGAATGATTTTGACAGCCTGATTAATCGTTTTTATACGGTAACTTCCATCACGGAGCTAAAGGAAGATAAATTTGATGTCAGTGCAGCTTTGGATCAGGACATGACCATACAGGGGGACAACTCTTCGCCACAGATTCTGATATTTCATACACATTCCCAGGAGGCTTTTGCGGATTCGGTAGAAGGAGACAACAGCACCAGTATTGTGGCAGTCGGGGCAAGACTTGCTGAAATCTTAAGCAGCCAGTATGGGTATAATGTTATTCATGATACTTCGGTCTATGATTATGTGGATGGCGTATTGGACCGCAGTAAGGCATATACTTATGCTGAACAGGGAATTCAGAACATTCTTGAACAGTATCCTACGGTGGAGGTGGTGCTGGACATTCACAGGGATGGCGTTAGTGAAGATGTCCGGCTTGTAACTGACATTAACGGGAAACCGACTGCCAGGATGATGTTTTTCAACGGAATCAGCTATACCAAGGTAAACGGTGACATAGAATATCTTAAGAATCCGTATATTCAGGATAATCTGGCAATGAGTCTTCAGATGTATCTGCTGGGAAAAACCTATTATCCTGACATGTTAAGAAAGATATATATTAACGGATACAGGTATTGTCTGCATTTCAGGGCAAAATCCATGCTGATTGAAGTGGGAGCACAGAATAATACACTGGAAGAAGAATTAAATGCAATGGAACCGCTGGCAGATATGCTGAACCGCCTTTTTACCGGAGAAAAGGCATACGAATAATAAAATACTGCAAAAATATTGACGAACCTGAAAAAAATAGAATATACTATGTTAGAATAAGAATCGAAAAGAAAGATACGATTGACATGTTTGGTGTAGATTTAGGAGAAAATGATGGAAAGAATTAATCAGAAAAATATACGGAATTTTTGTATTGTGGCGCATATTGACCATGGTAAGTCAACACTTGCAGACCGCATTATTGAAAAGACAGGAACCCTTACAAGCAGGGAAATGCAGGATCAGGTACTGGATAACATGGAGCTTGAGAGAGAACGGGGAATTACCATAAAGGCACAGGCAGTCCGGATTGTGTATAAAGCACAGGACGGGGAAGAATATATATTTAATCTCATTGATACACCGGGACACGTGGATTTTAATTACGAGGTATCAAGAAGCCTTGCGGCATGTGACGGAGCAATTCTGATTGTGGATGCGGCGCAGGGAATTGAGGCACAGACGCTGGCAAATGTGTATCTGGCACTGGATCATAATCTGGATGTTTTTCCGGTTATTAATAAAATAGACCTGCCAAGCGCAGAACCGGAGCGCGTTAAGGATGAAATTGAGGATGTCATCGGTATCGAGGCACAGGATGCACCGTTAATATCAGCCAAGAACGGCATTAACATTGAGGAAGTATTAGAGCAGATTGTAAAGAAGATTCCGGCACCGGAGGGTGACCCGGAGGCACCGCTTAAGGCATTAATATTTGATTCTTTGTATGATTCTTATAAGGGTGTTATTATTTTCTGCCGTATCCGGGAAGGACATGTTAAAAAAGGCACGAAAATCCTTATGATGGCAACCGGGGCAAGTGCAGACGTTGTGGAAGTGGGATATTTTGGCGCAGGTCAGTTTATTCCCTGTGATGAGCTGTCTGCCGGAATGGTAGGTTATATTACGGCAAGTATTAAGAATGTGAAGGATACACGTGTGGGTGATACCGTAACGGATGCGGACAACCCATGTGACGAACCGCTTCCGGGATATAAGAAGGTCAATCCGATGGTTTACTGCGGACTTTATCCGGCAGATGGAGCCAAATACGGGGATTTAAGAGATGCGCTGGAAAAACTGCAGTTAAATGATGCATCCCTTCAGTATGAACCGGAAACATCCATTGCACTTGGTTTTGGTTTCCGCTGCGGTTTTCTTGGACTTTTACATCTGGAAATCATTCAGGAGAGACTGGAGAGGGAATATAATCTTGACCTTGTGACAACGGCACCGGGAGTTATCTATAAAGTACACAAGACCAACGGAGAAGTCATTGAACTGACCAATCCATCCAATCTTCCGGACCCGTCAGAGATTGATTACATGGAAGAACCGGTAGTCAGTGCAGAAATCATGGTAACAACGGAATATATCGGTTCAATTATGAAGCTGTGCCAGGAAAGGCGCGGCGTATATAACGGAATGGAATACATTGAAGGAACGAGGGCTTTATTAAAATATGATTTACCACTGAATGAAATCATTTATGATTTCTTCGATGCGTTAAAGTCCCGCTCCAAGGGATATGCGTCTTTTGATTATGAAATGAAGGGCTATGAACAGTCTAAGCTTGTGAAGCTGGACATTCTTATCAACAAGGAAGAAGTGGATGCACTTTCCTTTATCGTGCATGCGGATTCGGCTTATGAGCGCGGAAGAAAGATGTGTGAGAAGTTAAAGGATGAAATTCCGAGACATTTATTTGAAATTCCGATTCAGGCGGCAATCGGCAGCAAGATTATAGCAAGGGAAACCGTTAAGGCACTTCGCAAGGATGTGCTTGCAAAATGTTACGGCGGTGATATTTCACGTAAGAAGAAGCTTCTGGAAAAGCAGAAGGAAGGAAAGAAGAGAAT
>JAQXXN010000221.1 GCA_029226085.1 Thermoflexaceae bacterium | reverse complement strand
TTTCATTCGTTAAAGCGACACCCCCCTTTTTCATTGTGGGATATTAAGTGGTTATATAGGTATTGTAACGTTTTCTTCTTAACTGTGCTTCCATGCGAATCGCATTGGGCAGAAATTCATAGGCGCCTACCTGAACCCTGTATAAGCCGTTATCGTAGACCATGAACGCCGGAAATCCTTCAGATAACAAGGAATTCAACATACGATCTGCATTTTCTTTATTACGGAATGCTCCCACCTGCACCCTGTATAATTTTCTGTCAGTATCCTCCATCATTTCCGTGGTGTTCATCCTCATATCATTCATTCCATCCATGGTGTACATTCTGTCTCTGTCACACATACAATCTCTGTCACGCATCCTGTTCCGGTCATCCATTCTATCCCGGTCTCGCATTCTGTCCATGTCTCGCATTCCATCCCAGCCATCCATTCTGTCCCGGTCTCGCATTCTGTCCCGGTCATCCATTCTGTCTCTGTCATCCATTCTGTCTCTGTCATCCATCCTGTCCATATTATCCATTCTGCTCATACCTTTCATATCATCATCATACTTTTCTGCATTGGAACCTGCCCCCTCATCCCCCTGTCCTCCATAAAGAGTAGTTAAAATTCCATCTGCAATTCCCTGGGCTATTTCATTGAATTTTTCATCAAACATCTGATTATCCTTGTCATTATTTATAAATCCGACTTCTACCAGTGCTGCCGGCATGGAACTTCTTTTTAGGATTACAAGATTGGGTCTTTCCACAATTCCGTCATCCTGAAATCCCAATGCTGTCAATTCATTATTAATATTTCTTGCCAGTACGGAACGAACTCCGGAATCGTCATATACCAGCGTCTGTACTCCTGTATACGTATTAGGTACTGCACTTGAATTTCTATGAATGGAAACTAAAAAATCAGCTCCCGATGCATTAGCATCCATTGCCTTCTGAAATGGTGTTTCATAACGGTCATCTGTTCTTGTGTAGGAAACATCCACACCACTGTTGGAAAGAATATTCCCGACTGCCATTGCCAGCCTTAACGCATCATCTTTTTCCTGTCGTCCATTGTATACTGCACCCGGGTCACTTCCACCGTGCCCGGCGTCAATGATAACTGATGGCATAAAAAAGCTCCTTAACATACTTTCCTTAAATAGTATGCAAAGAGCTTTTAAAATGTTATTATTTGTCTGACTAATTTACCAATTCTCCCAATGAACGCACCATATGCTCATAGCCGGCAAGCTCCCTGCCAAAACCATAGGAAGCCCATATAAACGGTACACCTGCCTGATGTGCTGAATTCATGTCCCCCAGAGTATCTCCCATATAAACAGGTTTCTTAAAGCCGTTCCGTTCTGCCACCAGCTTAATGTTATCCGCCTTTAAAAGTCCCGTGTTGCCCGGACATTCAAAATCCGTGAAATATTTTTCTGCTCTGTGTACCTTTAAGAAAATCTCAATATACCCTGCCTGACAGTTGCTTACCACACATAATTTGTGGGTCCGGCTTAAACTTTCCAGCACTTCATAAAAACCGTCATAGAGAATTCCGCCTTCTTTTATTAAAAACTCATGCTCCAGTTCTATGCTTCTGTCCACATAGTGTACAATTTCCTCTTCCTTAAGATTAGGATGTATCTTCCTTGCAATGTCAGGAATCAGCATTCCCATGCAGGACTTAAATTCCTCGTCTGTTACCATGCTTTTTCCAAATCCCATTTCTTCATAAGCTGCATCCCATGCTCTTTTATTTACTTTTGTGGCATCCCAGAGCGTACCATCCAAGTCAAATATGATTCCATCATAATTATTCAAATTCATTTCATTTTCTCCATCATCCAGCAAATTTCTTGTAACCCAGCCAATTATATGATTTTTCTGCTATTCCGGCAAAAACTCTGCCATCACCACGTTACTCACATCAATTCCAAACTCCGTAAGCCGCACTGTATCTCCTTCTTCGTGAATAAGACCTTTTTTTGTAAGCTCCTTCGTGACTTTTCCATACACTTCTTCATACTTCATGCCGAATGAATCATAAAATTTTTCCTTACTGATTCCGGCAGTCTTTCGTAGTCCAAGAAACATAAATTCCGCCATTTCATCCTCTCTTGAGAGAACTTCTTCATTTTCCTTCCTTCTGCCCGAACACTCCATATACGCCTTCCTGTCGGACAAATTATTATACCTTACATTTCCTACAAGGGATGCTGCGCCAAGCCCGAATCCGGCATACTCTTTTCTCTCCCAGTAACCAAGATTATGTCTGCACTCATATCCCTTCTTTGCATAATTAGAGATTTCATACCGCTCATATCCATATTCCGCAAGAATTCTTTTCGCAGAATAATACATCTTTCTCTCCACATCTTCTGACGGAAGAGTATCTTCATTTCCACTGTGCACCCAGTCATAAAGCGGCGTATTTTCCTCCACTATCAGGCTGTACACCGATATATGCTCAGGTGCAAGGCCTGCCACACTCCGAAGTGTTGCGCAAAAAGAATCTAACGTCTGATACGGAAGTGCATTCATCAAATCCACATTGATGTTCTGAAATCCACAGTTTCTTGCCATAAGATAACTGTCCAGAAATTCTTCCACCGTATGAACCCTGCCCAGTACACATAGTTCATTATCATTGGCTGACTGTAATCCCAGACTCAGACGGTTCACACCAGCTTCCAGCCACGCCTCTGCCTTTTGTTCTGTCATCGTTCCCGGATTACATTCAATGGTACACTCTGTATACTGCTCCAGATTATAATTTTCACGCACAGCCATAAGAATTCTCTTCATCTGCCCGGGTTCAAGAATCGAAGGTGTTCCGCCACCCACAAAAACAGTATCCACCTGATACCCCGAAAAATCCGCCGCTGATTCCTGAATTTCCCGAATCAGTGCTTTCACATACTCCTCCTTTCCTGCCTCATCACAAGGCGCTGAAAGGAAATCACAATATCTGCACTTCTTTACGCAGAACGGTATATGCACATAAATTCCAAGTTTTTTATCTCCTAGATCAACTCTACCGTTCATATTTCTTTTACCATTTATACTATCCTTTCGTTGATTCGCCGATATAGTCATTATAAGTATAATCCCTGCTTTTGTCCACCTTAGAGTCTGCATTTTTTTTGGGGATATAATAATCATAAACTTCACTCATACTTTTTCATCCTTTCCAACAAACTTGCTCTATACGGCATTGGCTCAGTAGTTTTTCTTAAAGTGTCTTGACAAATGGGTTCACTTTATGATAGAAGCATAATGTATATTTTAAAAATCAAAAAGATTATATGAGGTTTATATGTTAAGTATTGGAAAAATAAAAAAAGGTATTGCAATTATAACATTAGTGGGATTGAGTGCAACGATGATTGGATGTAGATTATTATCTGACGATACAACAGAGTCAATGGAAGTAATAGAACAGCAGACCGTGTCAGAGGATAATGTGCAGAAACAGACGCAAACAGAAGGTGGTGAATCAAATAACTCAGAGATTATTACAAACGATTATGGAGAGATGCAGAATGATTTCTATTTTATTATAGAAGATGTTTTTTCTATAGTTGAAAAAGATGGAAGCAGTAAAGTGGTCATAACAGGATATAGTGTCAATTCTCCATTGTGCTTAGGTGCACAAGTTGAAGTGTTAACTAGCGCGGAAAGAATTAGCACTACGGTAATTGGTCTTGAGACGAAAGAAGGACTTGTAAATGCTGTGGAAGAGTATGAAAATGCGGGTGTTCTTTTGGATATAGAAGACCGTACAAGAATGAGTGCTGGGGACATAATTGTATTTCCAAATCAAGGAAGTGAACAGAGTACCGTGGATTGTGTTGTTTCTTTGCTGGAAATGGGAGATAGTGGATTTTATAGTTTTTCTAATGGAGAATCTATTTATGTAAATTTGAACGTTAATCCAGAGATGGCAACGCTTTCTAGTAGTACTTTTGTAGAAGATGGTGTTTATACAGTTACTTTGGAGTTATGTAATTCCCAATATTGTATAGATAATCAGATTATTAGATTATATGATACAAATATGCAAGAAATAGCAATTGGTAGAATTGTTCATTAGAACCCAAACTGATGTAAGATAAGATTACTCAGTTTGGAGGTTTTATTTATGGCAAGAAAAAATGACAGCCCACAAAAAGCAGCAATGAGAGAAATGATGCGCGATTATCTAAAAAGCAATGATATCAGCATCAAAAATGGTACAGATGTAAATGCCGTTATGCGGGACATGATGTCTGTTCTTTTGGAAGGAGCTCTGGATGAAGAGCTTGACGAAGAACTTGGTTATTCCAAGTATGATTAC
>JAQXXN010000220.1 GCA_029226085.1 Thermoflexaceae bacterium | reverse complement strand
CTAATAAGCCTTGCATAGTATCATCAAAAAATGTACCCATACATTACACCTCCTTCAATATTTTTACCATTGTCTTAAATGCTTTCTTTTCATCTTCTGTCAAATCATCTTTTTCATTCTTAGTATATACATTTATAAAATGATACAATTAAATTATATTCTCCAACTTATCATTGTCAATTCAATTTTATCATTTTTAATAATATGATAAAATTGAATTATCTTTGATCAAATTAAAACAAAATAACAAACCCGCTCGGGAACATCAAGCCGTCCACATTATCTGTGCCTACTTGACATTCCCTAGCGGGTTTGTGTGTTTGTAATCAATCACTTAAGGATAAGTGCATTCCCTATATCCCTAATTCTTTATGAAAATATTTCAATGGTGAAAACCCATATCTTCTTTCGAATTCACGTTTAGTAACTTCTTGTTTCCATTTTAAAAACCTTTGGTCCCGGAATCCCAGAAGTTACCACATTTTCAAGATTTCATCTGTTAATTGACGTGTTCTGATATGAATTTTTGTTTCATCCCAAATATCACCTTTATCATAAAGTGCAGTAATATCTTTTGTATAAAGCAAGTAGTCATATTTCTTTACACCAGCTTTTCTACCTTCCCCTTCCATTTTTCTTCTAAACTCGTAATTCCTAATAGAAGTATTTAGGTTAGATACCAACAGTGCCATGTTTCCAATTTCATATACAGCAGTAGTTCGAACTTCTTCAGCGACTTCACTATCAGTAATATCCTGATCATTATTATCCTTAACCACTGGGTTATTAACTGGCCAAAATTCTTGCCACTTTTGAGGCATAATATGTTCTAATGTATAACAATACTTCAGTTCTTTCTCTGCACATTTTTCATCTTCTGAACGCCTCTTTAGTTCAAGCCAGAACAAAAGGAGCATAGCGTGTTTATTGGAAATACTCTTTACCTTCTGTGTAAGAATATTATCTCCAATGTCATCCTGTCTGTCTTTAATCAAGTCAGCTGTTGTTGTTTTATCAGCTAATAAGTCAGCGCAATTCTTATTAAAGTTCTTAGTTGAAGAACCACAAACCACATATCGAATTGCAATTATCTCCAGATTATGCAATTCGGTCGAAATATCTGTAGGCAAATTGTCTTCATCTAAATCACTATATTTACTTAACAACTTAAGAATATAAGCATGGAATGTTGAAATATCACATACATTCAAAATATGGAACAAACGCTGGATAGGTTTCTTATAAGAATATAATGTAGTTGCATCAAACGAACAGAAAAACTTTCTATATATTTCTCCATAACTACAAATCTCAATAATAAACTCCATTAACTCATTAGCAGTAAGATTCTTTGTATATTCCTTATAAATATCTGGCAAATCCGATATTTTATGTACTTCAGGATTATAGATTCCTTTTATCAAAGCAATACAATGAAGCAATATTTCAAGATTATCTCTGGTAATTCGTCCAAGCGGTCTCAAGGTTGCCCAATATCCAATTGTATCCCCATCGCAACCAAATGTATCTTCCCAAGTATCCTTATAAAGTTCTATTACATTTTCCCTTGATTCAATACGAACAATTTCATCCTTTAATTTGACTTCAACCACTTCATGAGTTTTCTTAATTTCCTCAGCCTTATCAATAGCATACTGAAAAATACTATTCTTAATGGTATCCGCACAAGTAAGTCTTACTCCCGCACTATTGACCGTGTCAAAAATTGCCTGCTCGTTCTCATCTGCGTCCAAATCAATTTTTACAAGAATCTTTGTATTTGGATTTTGTAAAAGTTCCCATAATCTCGTTGTTTTATCTTCGTCTTTGTCCAAATATGTGCAGAAAAATTTGTAACACTGAAGAATACCATCAGAGGCTTTCTTCTCTTTTGTAGTCTCTTCAAGCAAAACAATATCATCCAATTTATCTGACATTTCACCATTGATTACCTTACGAAAAGCAGGCGAATCAACAAGTGAATGATGAATTTTAGCCTTTCTAGTTGCACTTATGCTCTTCTCCTTATAAAAAAGCATATCCTGCATCTGTCTCTTTAAATCCCCTTGTATCTCATCATCATATGTACTTAACGGCAAGTTGTCATAACATGCGCGTAAGAGCACGCTCAATGTGGTAAGTCTTTGCTGTCCATCAATCAATGACCATCTTGGTATTTCGCCACTTTCAGTCTTAATTGCTTTAAGAATAATAGATCCCAAGAAATGACTACTCTTTTCATCCAATAAATCTTCTATTAAATCTCTCCAATTGTCCTTATTCCAAACATACCCTCTCTGAAAGAATGGTATTTCGATTCTAATTGGACCATTCATAAAAGTAAATGATTTCTCATGTGCTTCCATTACAACTCTCCTTTGTGTGCTTATATTTTCTACTAATCCAGTTAATATAGACGAGCAAGTTTGTTGTTTAGTAGTAAACTTCACAATCTTTACAATTTTCTGCCCTTGTATGTAATTTTGGGTTTTCTGATGGAAGAATGATTCCACATAGCGATTACCCCCACTAACAAAAAAGTGTTCCTAATCAATAAGGACTAGGAGCACCATTATTCTCGAAAGGTTCCTTTTTTAGTGGGCCATTTTTCAAAAAGATACATGAAATTATATGAAGATACATACTTTTCAGCAAATTGTCGTGCTTATGACAATCACCATCAGTAAAAGGGACAACATATTTTAAAAAAATTTCTTTTCATTTGTCACCTCCGATAGGTGAAATCTATAGTATCAGTCCCTAGATTCAATCACAAGTAATATTCCATCTTCAAACCGAATCTCTGCCTTTTCATCCACAATCTCATTGCTGACACCAAGACTGCAAAATCCCCTCAGACATGCATCCGTGAGCGGATACTTAAAACCTTTAAGATACACATGTTCCACCCGCTCTGTATAAGGAATTAAAGAAACATATTTTCCAAACTGTCTGTTTCTTTGTAAGATTATCCCTTCCTTTATCATACGAATGCGGTTATGTGCATCTACCAGTTCGATTATCACCCCTGCCTCCATGCCAATTCCCAGAAGCTCAATATTTCCTAATACATGGTCTAATCTGCTTCCGGTACCACCAATGACAGTAATTTTTTCTGCTCCCATCTCAAGAGCCTTACGGATAGCAAATTCTGTATCTGTATCATCTTTCATAGGATTTAATTCATACCAGATAATTCCGTCCATTTCTTTGAAACGGAAAAGTATCTCTCCGTCAACAGAATCAAAATCTCCTGCTGCCACATCCGGTATAATATGATTTCTAAAACAAAATCTCAATCCCGAATCCGCTGCAATTACCTGAATCCCATGTTCTTTTAAAGCCAGAGCAAGATTTGCCTTATCCACCACATCCGGTTCTTTTTCCATCTCATGCCACAGGTAATGGATAACAGCTTCATCCTCAATACTTCCCCCTGATACAATCAAAAAATGCTTCATCTCTTTTCCCTCTTTATCCATTGATAATTTTCAAGAAACATTCTACATTTTCCGTCACATCTCCATTAAATACAGCACTTCCTGCAACAATGATATTCGCACCTGCCGTCATCACTTCTTCCACATTAGAAAGATTGATACCGCCGTCCACTTCAATGTCCGTTTTTAATCCCTGTGCGTCAATCAGTTTCTTTAAATCCCTCACTTTATCCACTGTATAAGGAATCAAAGTCTGTCCTCCAAATCCCGGATTCACTGTCATAATCAGCACCATGTCCACTTTGGGCAAAATATAAGAAATCGCAGAAAGCGGTGTTGCAGGATTTAAAGCCACCCCTGCAAGCAATCCTTTTTCCTTGATGGCATCAATGGTGCGGTCTAAATGCTTACAACTCTCTGCATGTACCGTAATCAAATCTGCCCCTGCCTCTGCAAAATCTCCGACATAACGTATCGGTTCCTCTATCATAAGATGAACATCAAAAATCCGTTCACTGCACTCTCTGATGGATTTGATAACCGGCATTCCAAAACTGATACTTGGCACAAACATTCCGTCCATCACGTCAATATGGACATACTGTGCTCCCGCTTCATCTAATTCCCGAATTTGTTCTCCAAGCCTGCTAAAATCTGCAGATAAAATCGATGGTGATAAACAATTCATTTTTTCTCCATTCCGTATCTAATACTTCTTGATATTCCTTAATTCCTCATATAAAAGTTTATAGTTTTCGTAGCGCAGACTGCTGATTTTTCCTTCTTCTAATGCTTCTTTGACACCACAGTCCGGTTCACTGATATGACTGCATCCCTTAAAC
>JAQXXN010000219.1 GCA_029226085.1 Thermoflexaceae bacterium | reverse complement strand
TGTCATAGCAGACAATATCTGCTGCCTTCCCTTTTACATGCTGTCCGTTTCCGCTTCCCCCAAGCGCCTTTTCATGCTCCAGGGTACGATAACCGCTGTTAATCCGGATTGATGAACAATGAAGCCTCTCAAACAGTACTTCCAGCTTCTGAATCAGTTCTTCCTCAATTTTTACTTCATAGCTGTATAAAATACTGCTGCTGTCATTATAGCTTCTAAATTCCTTCACCTGAAAATGTGGTGATAAGAACTTGTTTCCCTGATTTGTCAAATTATATTCATGAACTGCCATTTTGCTCCTCCATTTCTGATTCTTTTATCTATTCTGGTCTGTCTCCTATTCCAGTCTCGCCTTTGGCTCCGAAACAGACTTCGTAATGATGGATTCCTCCAGAATATCAAGTATCCGGGACATTCCTGCCGGCATGTCATCCTGAACTGCATGAATACTGATATTTAAGGAATAATCTTTCTTTACTTCTTCACTGCTGCTGCTGGATTTCTGATTGGAAAAGGAAGCACTTAAACTGGTACTTGCCTTAAATTTTCCAAAGAATGCCTTTGCGCTTGCATTGGTGTTATTTGTCACTTTACTGTTAGAACTGCTGCTTGTATTAGTTGTGGACACGGAATTGATTTTAACATTAAAATCAATATCAGCATGCTCAATCTTGACAAACGGAATCGGCATCATGGTCAGGATTGGCACTTCAATATTCATTTTCTGATACAGTGCCGGAATTACCTTCTGAGTCTCCTCCACATGCAGTTTTAAAGTTGCGGAAGCATTATCCGATCCGGCACTTCCGTCCTCTGCGGTGCTTCCCTGCTGGATGGCCTTTACCGTAACACCGTTTACAACAAAGTCCCCTGTCGGAATTTTTGTAAGTACTGTTTCCGTGATTTTTCCGCCTTCAATCTTATAACTTACTCCTTCCAGCTCGTTATTCAGTATCGAAAAACGGATTGGTGTGTTTTCATCATAACCCTCTCCGCCGTTTTCCACTTCAATGGTAACATTGCGCACTGTCTGGGTTGAGCCCGGCGACACTTCCTTATCATAAGAAAAGGATACGCAGACTGGATCTCCCACACCGTTTTCCTCACCGGTTTCTACATCAATAGTTCCCGGCTTAAAGCCTACGCTTTTAACAAAGTCTACTGTTGTATGCGCCGATTCACTCTGTGCCTTAATCACCGCATTGAGTGAACCGCCTATGATTGAACCAAAATCAATCGATGATAATTCTTCTCCAGGATTATACATATTTTCCTCCATTCTGACGGTTTTATCCTTACCGGTTCATTTACCGTCTAATTTATTTTTCCATAAATACCTGCCAGGGATAATGTCTTGTCAAAAATGATTTCCATGTTGGCACGTCCCACCATTCCCGCAATGTGGATCATGACCGGCGCCAGCTCCTCATCTGCCATGACAAAGGACATCATCCCGTCCTTTAAATTTTTGATATAACATTCATTCAGAGTAATCAGTGCTCCCTTATAAACCGAATTGGTAATGACCTGACAGCAAAGCTGTTCACATTCATCAAAGGTTTTCCTGTAAGGAAGAAAGTATTCTTCCACACATTCCATGGAGTCCGTAATCTGGGACAGATAATATTTATTCTCAATATTTTTCAGTTCTTTTCTTGTACATGTTTTGGAAAGCTCCGTACGGTTAAATCCCGCAATCAGTCTTCCCCGGAATGACGACAGCTTGGGCTGAATGGGAAGGGAATACTTCTGTGCCCTGTCCTCAAGCTGTTTTATGTGTAAGATACACATATCCCTGAAATTATACTGATTCTTTTCCATGGCATTGACCAACTCCGTGATACCCTTTAAGATATTGTCAAATTCTTCCATTACCGGTATTAATACCATGATGAACGCTCCTTCTAATTAAGTGATAAAAATCTCTGGGAATTCTTTCCGTCCCCATCAGCAACAACAATGTCCAAATCCTGTTCCTTAACCTTTATCTTAATGTTCATGAGATTTAATGCATTGCCATATTCATTCATCTTCCCGGTTCCCGGGTCAACCAGAATGCCATGTTCCTTGTCCTCATACTGCTTGAACTCAAAGAACATGAAACGTCCCACCGTATCTACAAATGTATCCAGTACTTCTTCGGTTGTAACCGGCTGATGCTTTGGTTCCATCAATGCCACTTCTTCTTTTACCGCCGCACGCAAAAGAACCATGAACTGATCCTTGATATCCAAAAGTTTCACCATTTCAAAATTTGCCGTTTCCAGATATTTTCTCATGGGTTCACTGATTGCCTGTGCGATTCTGTTAGAAGCTGAGGCATACTGTCTGACCAAAACCTTTGTCACGGTAATGCTGTCATCTTCCAGGCTCTCCGGGGCATCCGTCAGGGCAGGTCGGAAAACTGCTGACGCCTGTTTTTCCTCCTCTGCTTTCCTTTTCTTTTCCTTAACAGTCTCTACATAGCAGTTGCGAAATTCATCCGTAAGCATCTGGGGAAGCTTTAGCTTAATGGAATTCATAACCATGCTGGTAAGCTGCTGTCCGGAAGTTTCTCCTGTCGAAACCCCGAGAACCGTCAGTGGAAAACTAATTTCCGCCTCGTCAATTGTATAATGTGGAACCGGCATTCCCTTTAGAAACGGATCCGCATGATAAGTCTGGCTTAATGCAATGGAATTTGCATCTGCCACCCTTCTTGCATCCGAGATGTCTGCTACCAGTTCCCCAATAAAATTACTTAATAATACCATTTTGTCACCTCTCTCAATTCAGGTTCATATTATCCTTCTGATACTCTTTGAATTCTTCCATGCAAAACATTGCATGGAAAATTTTTTTGTATTTTAATGCAAAGGAGCAGGTATCTCCATTACTGAGGGTAAGAATTCTGTCCGTAAAATCAATTTTTCTTACTTCCAGCATGTTCACTATGGCAGAAGACCTTGCCTGATGAAAATACCACGGTAAATCCTGCATCATTCTTTTCAGATTCAGCCGGATCTGATACCTTCTGTCCTGACAGACAATCATTCCGTAATGGGTTCCTTTGATGGTTTCAATATACAGAATGTCCGAAAACGGAATCAGAACGTGGATATCTTCCTCATAGTCATATACCAGGATTCCTTTCACGGAAAACGGAAGATTTTTATATACCAACACTAAAAAATCCTCATATTCCTGATAATTTAACGTATCCTGATATAACAGATATCCCATGGTCTGTATTCCTGCATTCAGTAATCGTGCAGCTGTTTCAAAAGACTTGTCCAAAACAACCAGAAAACAATTCTTTTGATTCAAATCCTTTAAATCCTCATATCCTCCCGAGCGAATATCAAGAAATACCAAATATACCTTATTCCGCTTCATTAAACGGACAGCCTCTTCCACATTATCCGGTTGCTTTACCAATAGAGATAAATATCGCAGGTTCTTCTGTGTAATAACAGAATCCGTATAATCACATAATTTTTTACATAAAGCAGTATCTTTCGTTACAATCATGACTTCTACCATAATGTTTCCTCCCCTCAGTCTTATCAAAAGTATGCAGCTGCCGCCTTTCTTACATTTATAATTAATTTCGTACCGATACCTGCAAGTTAACTTGCAAGTTTATTTTATTACATAAGGGGAAAAAGATTTTTTTGCAGGCATAAAAATTTAATATTACGGCATAAACAAAAAACCTGTATCCGTTCATTCACATAAGCAGATACAGGTTCTTTTTTATATTATTGTAAAAATGTTTTCCAGAGCACAAGTTCTCCGCTAATCTCAAAAATGATACTAGTATATTAATCTCATTTTTAAGATTACTCAAGTTTAAACTTATTGACCTCTGCATTTAAGTCATCTGCAACATTCATATTAGCATCTGCCTCTTTTCCAATTTCACTGATTCTCTCTGTGAGCTGTATAGACATATCAGTTACATTTACAATGCCTTTTGCATTTTCTTCAACTGCAATGTTGACTGCAACTATTTCTTCTTTTATCTTTTCAATATTTTCTTTTATTTTATCACTCTCATTGGCAAATGACTCCATCATCCGGTTCATATCACCAACATCACGTCTATAACTTTCACTGGTCTCAAACAGATTCTCATAACCACGCATAGCCGTTTTATCCATAAATTCAATCATGGCTCCCGCTTCATCTGCCAGCTCATTTACAGAATCAATAACCTTTGCACTGATTTTCTGAATCTTTGCCGCAGTCTCCGCAGAATTCATTGCAAGCTTACCAATCTCATCTGCGACAACAGCAAAACCTCTTCCGGCTTCACCGGCCCTTGCTGCCTCAATACTTGCATTTAGAGATAGGAGATTCGTCTGCGCCGTAATACTGATAATATTATCCGTCAATGTACTGATTTCCTCAACAGCTTTAGAACATTCAATCTTCTCATTTACAGCAGCTGACATTTCTTCTGCCATCTGTTTTGCTTCCTTTTGTTCCTCTACTGACTTTTCATATATATCAGTAGCTTTTTTCATAATATCGGATGAGAAATCTTTTCCACTATTGGCATTCTTTGAAATATTATCAACTACTTCATATACAGAAAACACAGAAGAATTAATCTGACTCAGTGATGCACTTGTCTCTTCCATACCTGCACTCATTTCTTCCATGGTTGCCGATACATCGGTAATATTAAGTTCTGCATTGGAAATATTATGTACGATGTTTTTTGATGAATCTGTTAAGTTGTTGGAATTTTGTGCAATATTCAGCATGATTTTCCTGATATATTCCAGCAAGGAATTAACATTACCTGCAATGAGTTCCATCTCATCACCACTTGTAATATCAAGCTTCTGTGTTAAATCTCCCTCATTATATACCAAATCATATATTTTCTGATTAACGACCCGCAGTCCTTTGGTAATTCTTCCGGAAATGATGCTCATTATGAAAATGGCAATAATCTCGCACAAAATTGTGGATATTACAATCTGAATCGCAATACGATCAATCTTTTCCAAAACATTTGCTGCATTATAATCCGAGCCAATTACAGCAATTACCTTTCCGTCCTTGTCTTTGATAGGCATGTATGCTGATATAATATCACCGTATTCTGAACTGTCTATGTAATTCTGTACATATGGGGTACCCCCAAATACTTCCTTCATCTCCTCATAAGACTTTTCAAACGCTTTTCCTACTTTGGCCTGAAGTTCTGATCTGTCTGTATCAACGCCATAATATACCTTGCCTTCATCAACATAGAGGGTATAAAGATATTCTATCCCAAGATTTTCCTGAACATTTCTTAAATCCGAAAGAAGCTGCTGATATTCTTCGGTAGACTCACATCCAGGAACCAATTTGCTGACAAGCTCACTATCTACAACATCAACCGCAACTTTCGCCGCCATCTCAGCCTCTTCAACCCCCATTGCAGTCATTCCTGATTTGATGCTTACATATGCTAAGCTTCCCAACAAGATGCAAATAACAAAAATCAATATGGATGCCAGTAACAATATTTTCGTTTTAATACTCATCTTTCTTGTCTTTTGTTTCATAGCTTTATCGCGTCCCCTTTCAATTCTATATTGACTATATCAACTGTATTCATTTTAGCAGAAAAAACAATAAAAATCCAACTATTTTACTGGAGACTTCAGCAATATAACAAATATTACCCTTTATGTCGCCAATCTTTCATTTTATGCCATTCATTCTCCTTAAAATCTTGTATCTGCTATGATTGCTACATAACATTCAGAAAGGAGGAATACATATGGCACATATCGTAAAAATTACAGATTGGAATGGCACCTACCAGATTGATTGTAATGACTGGAATGGACCTAATGCTCCATTGTCCGGTACATGGACTACTTTAAAGCTTACTGGGGTAAGCCGCTGTCCTGTTTTGCCAAAAAGGTTTGTAAGTCCAATTACAATCGACTATAATTCAGTCCCTAAATCTGTAAACCAGTTGGAAACCGTATTGCAAACCACAAATACCGTTACATTACGGTGGCAGTAATATTGTTTCAGAAACTTAGGGTGGGGTGCGGAGTGGATTTTACTTTTTCATTTGACCCTAATAAAAGGCCTCCTATGATTTTATTTTATCATAGAAGGCCCAGTATTTAACTATTTACAGAAAAGCTTTCATACGCTCAATATTACCGTAATAACCGCTGCTACACTTGCAAGCGCTACAATAATTATCGAATAGGAAAAATGCGGAATTTCCTTTACTTGTATTACTTTCTGTTGCTTTTCAAATAGCAATCTGAATTCAAAATCTTTTTATACTTTACCGGTGCATTATTAACCCGGTTAACCTCTTCCTGCCATGTTGCAAGCCATGAACCGTACGCTCTTGTTTCTTCCTGCTGCTGAATGTTTACCGGAGAAAATCTATCATCCTTTGTATTACTGCCCTGTACAATTATTTTAAGGATCTCCCTCTGCTCTTTATCGTAAAATGTTGCATCATACCAATTTTTTTTATTATTTAGAGCACAGGTTATCATTCCCAAATCTTCTTTTTTAATTATAAAATGTTTTGAAAAACTAAGTTCACCTTTTTCTACGGACAACGGAACTACGCAAAGTTCATTATCATTAAACCCAACTGCATAATACCAGTAGCTCGTTGTTTTAATCCTTACACTACTTGATGATTCAAACCAAATCGCATAAACTGCTGTTCCATCAGGCATAAGATTCCGGATGATATCCTTTATCATATGCTTCTCCTCACTATCATAGCCCTTCTGTTCGTCAAAATAACTCTTCACGTACATAAAGATTATCGCCACTATCATAAACACCGCGAAAATTATAGTCGTACGTAAATCAATTTCGGTTTTTAATAATACCATTTTTTTCTCCTTTTGTATTTGATATATTTGTGAGTATCGAGAATATTATCTCATTCGGATTATATCATAATATGAACCTTCACATCAACTCTTTGTCCTGATAATCAAAATCCCCTGACGCCATATAAATATTATTATGTGACGCCAAATCAAGCGTATTTAACCGACTGTCATGATGTATCCCACAAGCCGGAGAAAACCTATCTCAACATAAAGCTTATCCAGCCTGATTTGAATATCTTCATGTTTCTTATCCTTCTTAATTC
>JAQXXN010000218.1 GCA_029226085.1 Thermoflexaceae bacterium | reverse complement strand
CCAGCATCAGTCTCAGTGCATATCTTCCCTTTGTTGAAATTTTCATTCACATATCCCCTTTTCCTATCAACTATCTATGATTTATTATAGGAACAGAAGAGAAAATTGTCAACCCTATGGTTTTATTGTCTCTGTTTCAATGAGAAATACCACGCTTCCCTCTATGCCTTCTTTGATTCCGGCAAAATTGTCATACCCATCATTTAATATCTTTGCCGCACGGAGAGCCTGCACAACGGTCCGTAAATCTTCTCCTGCAAAATCTGTCAGGCTCTTAATTCCTTCCTCCTTAAATTCAAAGACGCCGTCCCTCATTGCTTCCACACCTTCTATCAACGCATCAAAGCCTTCATTGAATTCTCCGCCAACGGATGCGAGCTCCCCGGTTCCTTTCTTTAATTCTTCCACGCCTTCATAAATCTTTGCAACGCCGTCCGCATACGCCGTAATTCCATCCGAAAGCGCCTTACTGCCCTCCGTAAGCTGTCCTATACCGGTTTTCAGACTTTCCAGCGAAGTTTCTAATCCGGCCAGTTTTTGTGTCATTTCCCCTAATCCGGCGGCAGAACCTTTAATAATGCTTAACTGCACCTGCATATCTTCAATTACCGTAAAAATTGCAGCACCGTCAATCGCTATATCAGGAATTGCCAGTACCGGCATTGTACTTAAGTCTGTCTTGATTTCATCAAGGGCTGCCATCTGCGATGTCAGAGAAGCTGTAAAATCAACGGTATCAATTTTTTCATCTGCCTTTGCCTGTATTGCTTCCAGCTGTTCATCCGTCAAAGCTGTTCCCGCTTCTGCAAGTGCCGCTGCCACGGCCTCCTTTGCCTGATTTCTCGCCGTGTCGTTAACCCCGGAAAAATCAATTTCGTCAAGTTTTCCCCTTACAGCTGTTATCTTTTCCGTAACCTGAATCTGATACGTTCTGGCATCTGACACAAAAGCATTCATGTCATTTAATGCTGTTTCAAGCTGATTCAGTTCTTGCGAAAGAAGGGCTGAATCCTGCATCAGTTTCACCGCCGCACCGGATAGTGCTTCTATTTGGCTTTTTGATGAACCTGCCATATTACCATCTGCGCCGGCAGGAGGCACTGCATCATCTGAAAGGGATATCTGTTTAAGAAGTGTATTCAGACTGCTTAATCCCTCATTAATGCTTTTGGCACCGGTTTCTAATTTTTCACTTTGTCCATTCAGTACTGCCATTGCATCCTTTAATTTACCGACACCTTCATCAACGGCTCCGACACCCTCCATATACTGATTGACATAATTCTTAATTTTCGTAACACCATCCGACATTTCCTTGGTGCCATCCAGCAGCTCATCCACTGCATCTTCCATTTTACCCATGTCGTCAATCATTTCTTCAATATCATCCAGATCGTTTGTATCCAGATCGTTAAGAAGTCCACAGGATGCTATGGTTGCGGTAAATTCCAGTTCAAAATTTTCTACATATGCCGTAATTTCAAAATACTCCGGCAAATCGATTGCTTCCGTTACTTCATACTCTGCAAGATGCAGGCTTTCCTCAAGCCCGGGAAATGCAAATCCCGCCACAATGGCCTGTTCTTCACTTTCCATGACTTTTCCGTTTACTGCCTCCACATTAAAAAATATATCCGAAGGAAGATACAACAGGGTCACCATGATAAATGGCACTACCGTTTCCACTTCTTTGCCATTTACCATTACTTTCTGTGCCGTATGATTTTCATATTCAAAACGAATCTTGATATTGCCGCTCTTTCCTGCGATTTCTTCCGGACTTATCTCCTTACCTTCAAGATAATAATGAATCCTTACAGAGACCGGAAGTTCTTTATCCGTGGTTCCCTCATAAGAAATATTTTCTCCGTGGTTTTCCCATAGAATGACATTGCCTGCCTTACCGGTATACTCTTCATCGCCCTCTACATTTTTGATATTTTTTAAAATGGAAACATCCTCGATGGTTTCTCCTGTCTGTGCATGTTTCAGCCACTCACTGACCTTAACCTCATTAACCCTGCCGTCTGCATCCGCCTTAACATACACCGTTTCAACCTTTTTTTCGTCCTGTCCACTGCTGCCTTGTTTCTCTGACGACTGGATTCCTGCAAGCCTTTCCTCCTGCACATAGGTCATTTCTGTCTTTTCCTGATAATTTGTTTGTCTGTCATGACTGAATACAACCGGAGCAATAATCATTATGATTACAAGAAACAGGCTGATTGATTTTACAATGATTTTCTTTTTCATGCTTCGTTCTCCTACTCTACATTCTTAAGTGCCGCATCCATAGGCACTTTTCGTATTTTTCCATATTCAAGCATTGCCACAACGACATAGGTTACAAGGCCTGCCACAAAAATCTTTACAAAAATCACCGGGTCCACATAGTAGGGAATCCAGCCTGTAATCATCATTACAATCATCTCCTTAAACAGCGCATGCATGATCTGTTCCTCCACCGGGAGGCTGATTAACAGACACACTATAACCACCATGGTCGTGGAAACAATATAAAGTCTGCTGATTTCTCCATTGGTGTATCCTAAGATTTTTGTCATGGAAATGGACTGTGCATTTTTTTCTATGATGATTTTGGATAACAGATAAATCAGAATCATGTACATTCCGATTGCAAATGCATTCACAAGATTCATCATACTTCCCATGGATACATTAAGCTGTCTTGAAATCTTTGTTAAATCATCCAAATCAATGACAGATGCAATATACTCTTTGTCAATGTCCGTAATCTCGGTTTCGGAAAAATATCCGGCAAAATAATTCTCATCCAGCCCAAAAGTTTCATTCAGTTTTTCCCGTTCCATGAACACGGATAACGTTCCTTCATAATCATAAATTCCATCTACCATAAAGGAATATTCCTTGTTCTCATATTTTTCCTTCAACGTAATGATATCGCCGGGCTTAAGTTCATATTTCTGTGCATAACCAGAGGATATAAAGACTCCGTCCGTGTTAAGGTCAAGCTTCACATATCTGGAATCCTCCTCCAGTCCATAGAATGTAATTGCTTCACTTGGAATCTTTTGGTCCATGGTCTGCAGGGAATAGGCACTGAATTTTTCCGCATCTTCATTGTCTGTCTCCACACCGGCATAAAATATCATCATCCGGATAAAACTTTCCAGCTTACTGTCTGAATTCAGTGAATCCATGGGAATCTGAAGCATGTACTGGTACTTACTAAGCAGATTATTTTCTATTTCTTCCTGATAATGGTTAAGAATTGACGGTAAAATCAGTCCAAACATTAAAAGAAGATTGGCAAATAAAAATCCAATAAAAAGCACCACGTAATTACTGATATTCTGTAAGATAACCCGTATCCTGAAACGCATGAAAAACGGGATATGCATATTAAGCGGTAATGCCTGCCTCTGCTTTTTACTGCTTAGATCCCTTCGTAAGAATTTAAGCGGCGACAGCTTTAATTTCTGCCACAGTATCAGATAATTAATGCAGAACATAAGAATCATGGGTACAATCGTGGTCTTTATAAATGCTTCTGCATTCCATACCGTTTCAAAGGTAGGAAGACTGTAACTTCCGTAATACATTCCGGCACACACATCCTTAAAAACCGTGTATCCCAGAAGATTTCCGCATAATGCGCCAAGAAGGGTTACTGCCAGCGGTGTCATCATGTAATGGCAAATCAGTTCGCTTCTGGTATAACCACTGGCACGCAGGGTTCCTATGACATTGGCTTCCTTTACGATAGTATTGCTGATTGTCACGCCGAAAACAAATGCCATGATGACAATGATTATGTACAAAAGAACCTCCATCATTGCCTTATCGCTTCCCATGTCCTCACCGGTAAACTGAATCGCCTGGTTTTTGTAGCAGGGAACAAAATCAGTAAGTGTCACTTCCTTTGCAAGCTTTTCCATCAGCTCCTCTGCCATGTCATTTTCTTCATACTCATCCTTTGGCGGCTGATGATATTTCCATGAATAGCTATATGTTATCTTATTTTTGCCCATGCTTTCGAATTCTTCTTCATTGACAACGGAAACTCCAAATTTTACCGCATCAAACATGGAATCATTGTTATCGGAAAAGAGGCAGCTGTAATCCGGCAGCGCCACCAATCCTGTTATTGTCCAGGAATCGGTTCCGTTCGTCAGTGTATCTCCCACGCTCAGATGATTATTTTCTGCATACATGCGGTCAATGGCAATCTCACCCTTTGCATCGGGAAATTCCCCTTCCATCAGACATGCCAGATTCACTTCCCCGCGGTTTTTAAAAATACGCATCGTACTGCCGTTTGTCAGTTCTTCTTCCACGTAATAATTATCATAAAGTGTAATTCCAAGTTCTTCCGTCATTTTACGTCCGGCCCTGTTAAGCTCTTTCTGGGTACAGAAGTTACCGTCTTCGATATGATACTTTTCAAAACTTTCATCATAGGCAATTATCATACTACCGTCTGCCACCAGAAAACCGGACACAAAACCAATGGTTCCCGTAAGCAGAAGAAAAATCACGGCATATTTCCCGAACTCGCTTTTTAATTCCCGCAGAAGCCTTTTATTTAATGGATTTTTCATATATTTCCTCCTACCATTCCAGGTCTGCCGCAGGAATCTTTTGCTCATTTTTGTAATTCTTTCGTATCATGCCGTCCCTTAACTTCACCACACGGTCTGCCATGTCCTTGATGGCATCATTATGCGTTACCATGATAATGGTATTGCCATATTTCTGATTCACCATCTCAATCAGCTTAAGAATTTCCTTGGAAGTGTTGTAATCAAGGGCACCCGTTGGTTCATCCATCAAAAGGATATCCGGATTTTTCACAAGTGCACGTCCGATTGCCGTTCTCTGCTGCTGTCCTCCGGACAACTGATTCGGTCGTTTATTCCGGTGTTCATAAAGTCCAAGCGTCCGTAAAAGTTCATCCACATCTAACGGACGTTCTCCCAGATACGCACCAACCTCCACATTCTCCCTTACCGTCAGGTTTGGAATCAGATTATACATCTGAAAAATATACCCAAGATGCTTTCTACGGTACATGGTAAGCCTCTTTTCATTCATGTCTGCCATTTTCTCTCCGCGTATGCAGATATCTCCTGCATCTGCCGTGTCAATGCCGCCAATGATATTCAGTAATGTTGATTTACCGGAGCCTGATGAACCAAGAAGCACACAGAACTCTCCTTTTTCAACCTCAAGGTCGATTCCCTTTAAAACTTCTACCCGGTTTTCACCTTGTCCGAATGATTTTCGGATTTGTTTTATCTCAAGAAACATGGTTTTCCCTTTCTTTCCCCACTTTGTCCTTAGTTTTCATTATATTCCAGTATTCTGTGCCATAGCGAGCTGTTTTCCAAGTTCACGGCACATTTTCAATTCTTCCTCGTCTGGTCCGCCCTGACAGATAACACCTTCACCATTTACCACTATGGCACCGGCTTTTGTCATCCGTTCTGTCCAGTTTTGCATCCATTCACCGCCGCCCCAGCCGTAGGAGCCGAACAATCCCACTGTCTTTCCGGAAACAAAACTCTCGATTTCATTCACAAAAGGCTCCATTTCACTTTCTTCCAGCTCTTCTGCACCCATGGCAGGGCATCCTAAAGCAAATACTTTTTCATCTTTTAAATCCTCTGCCCTGGCATCCGAAACCGGTATCAGTATAGCTTCTTTTCCGTTTTCCTCCACTCCTTTTGCGATTTCGCTTGCCATGTCCTCGGTGTTTCCTGTCTGTGTCCAGTAAATAATTTTTATCATTTTCATTTCCTCCCTTTTTAATTCATTTTTTACAATTAGTTTTAGCTAACTTTTAAAATATTATTATGTGTAGCTCTGATTATTTTATTCTTATGCATATTTTTATTGTTATGTTACTTTTTTATTATATTTATCCCATTGTTAGCTTTAACTAACTTATGTTATATATCAAAAAATAATATCTGTCAATATTCTCTTAATTTTTTGTTTATCATAAGACTTTTTCATTCCATCTGTTATCATCATAAAATTCTCCCTCTTCTTGACATATCGAACATTTGTTTGGTATAATAACATACAGGAGGTTTTACATGCAATGAATAACCGGATTTATTTGTGTATCGATTTAAAGTCCTTCTACGCATCCGTTGAATGTGTCGAAAGAGGACTTGACCCACTAAAGACTAATCTTGTTGTTGCAGACCCGACGCGAAGCCGTGGCACCATCTGTCTTGCAGTTTCCCCTTCCCTGAAACAGCTTGGTGTCCGAAACCGCTGCCGTGTATTTGAGATTCCTTCTTCGATTTCCTATATTATGGCGCCGCCGCGTATGAAGCTGTATATTGACTACTCTGCCGAGATTTACGGCATCTATTTAAAATATATTGCAAAAGAAGATATTCAGGTTTACTCCATTGATGAAGCTTTTCTGGATGTAACGGATTATCTGCCCCTGTATCATAAGACGGCACGTGAGCTTGGAATACAGATTCTTAATGATATCCGTGATACGCTTGGTGTGGTTGCCACCTGCGGCATCGGAACGAATCTGTACCTTGCCAAGGTGGCACTGGATATTACTGCCAAACATTCTGACGATTTTATCGGTTCTCTTACGGAAGATACCTATTGCAAGACCTTGTGGAACCACCGCCCCATTACCGATTTCTGGCGTGTGGGACGCGGTATTGCCAGCCGTCTTGCTTCAATGGGAATTACCACCATGGGAGAGGTTGCACATGCCGATGAATCCATTCTCTATAAAGCCTTTGGCGTGGACGCAGAATACCTCATTGACCATGCCTGGGGACGGGAGCCTGTGACCATTGCGCAGATTAAGGCGTACAAGGCTAAGAATACTTCTCTTTCCAGCGGTCAGGTACTTTTTCGGGACTATGGCTTTGAAGAAGGACTTCTGATTGTAAAAGAGATGGCGGATCTTCTCTGTCTGGACCTTGTTGATAAAGGACTGGTAACTTCCACCCTGGGACTATATGTAGGATATTCCAGGGATACGGCAAAGTCCTCTCACGGTACCATTTCCATGAGTGTCACCACCAGTTCTTCTCCCATTATCATAAAGCACATTACAGAACTTTATAAGAAGATTACCAATCGTTTTGCGCCCATACGAAGGATTAACATCGAATTCATCAATGTGGTGGATGAAGCCTATGAACAGTATGATTTATTTACAGACCCGGCTTTTCTTGAACGGGACCGGAAGATTTCCCATGCCGTACTGGACCTTAAGAAGCGCTACGGCAGGAATGCAATTTTAAAAGGCATGAATCTATGTGAAGGTGCAACCACCATGGAACGAAACAGACAGATAGGAGGACATCGCAGTGGAGATTCTTAACCGCGCAGACCGCGCCTGCCAGTTTGCTCCCTTTGACGCATTAAAGGGATTCCGCGAGGCACTAAAAGAAAAAGAACGCATGATTATACCGAAAGCAGAACTGTCCGAAGAACGAACAGAAGAACTGGAACGAAAGCTGCACGCAGTCCAATCCGGCAGTCTTCTTACCGTCATATACTATCATAACGGGCAATACGAAAAAATAACCGGCATGGTTTCCGATATTTCTAAAACCAGCCGGTCATTAACCATTGTTCATACCACCATTTGCTTTGATGACATCCGGGACATGGAAGGAGATTTTA
The DNA here is from genome assembly GCA_029226085.1 of Thermoflexaceae bacterium. Classification (GTDB taxonomy): domain Bacteria; phylum Bacillota; class Clostridia; order Lachnospirales; family Lachnospiraceae; genus MGBC120314. Next base: position 11,893 of record JAQXXN010000218.1, on the reverse strand, counting down.
AAGACTATGAGGGGTTCTAACCCCTCTGTCCGTTATTAAGAAAGAGCCTCTGGCTTTCTTTCTTTTTTCCTTCTTCCTTATCACGATACATTGCTTCATCCGCATCCATACACAGTTTTTCAAAGTTGTGTTCCATATCCATGTATGCCATTCCGATGGCACAGCGGTACTCCGTTTTTGCCATTTCCTCCTTAATACTTTCAATCATCTGACGTACCGCATCCTCCGGCTGTTTAAATGCCAGTATCATGAATTCATCCCCACCGGTACGGTACAGATAACAGTTTTTTAAGATAACTTTCCGAATGCAGTCTGCCATGGTACAGATTGCCTTATCTCCCTCAGCATGTCCCTTACCGTCATTCAACTGTTTCAGATTATTTAAGTCCAGGGATATGACCGCATTCAGCTGTGCAAAGTTCTTCTCTGCATCCAGATAAAAGCATCTCCTGTTCAGGGCATTGGTAAGGGGATCCCGTTTAAACTGCTGTGTATTCAGATAAAGATAATAAAATGCAATGGAAGCTGCTCCTGTCATGTTAATCACACCTTCAAATTTCCAGACAGACTCCATGACGGTAGCAACGGTACTCATTCCTGCGATTGCTATGGCAATAAACGCTTCCGTGTTCCTGTCGTCTTTGTAGACCTGTACCGTCATGACAATAAGCAATATCAGTAAAAAATGCTGAAAATGCTACTATTGCATTAATTACCAGCGGCACTGCCATTAAGAATTTTTTCCTTTTCTTTCCCCGCAAAAGTAAGAGGACAATCATGAAAATAATAGTTGGCCGGAGCGTATATCCGATGGCAGACATCCAGATTCTTAAGTCTGATGGTCTTTCCATGGATGCCGTCCAGTATTCCACACTATCCACAAGCACAAGTATCAGAACCGAAATTGCCGCACAACGAAACATCTGAATAATACTCTTTTCAAAGAACTGGTTGGTACTGATAAAAATCAACATGAATGTGATTATGATTAATGTTCCAAAATGAACCTGTATCAGATAGTGTATCATAGATATCTCCTTTCCTTAGTACATCTTACCGCAAAATTCCCTATTCCACACTCTTTAAGGCTTCCACCGGATTAATGACATCCAGGATATGATTTGTCATAAAATCAACCATCAGTGCAAATACAAAAGTCAAAACTGCCGAGAACACATAACTTTCCGGATAAATCGTAACGGCAAAGTAAATGGATGGCATCTTCAACGCTTCCGTGAGCATGCTTCCAAGAACCGTTCCGAGAGGAAGTCCCAGAAGAATTCCTGCTCCCGTCAGAATCAATGTTTCCTTATTCACGTATGAATGTACTTCTTTGTCATAAAACCCGAGAACCTTAATTGTAGCAAGTTCCCGCTCACGTTCCGAGATATTGGTTGTTGACAGAGTAAATAATACGGTAAACGCAAGGCCTGCTGCCATGATGATGATAATATACACAACCAGATTGATGAGAGCAACCGATACGGAAAACTGCTCCATGTTTTCCGCAATGCTGTTGGTTGAAAGGATACCCTTTTTCATTGCAAAATCATTGACAAACGCAATCTGATCCGTACAGTTTTCGGATAAATGAGCAAGAACTCCGTTCGCCTCATATCCTCCAAATAATTCCTCATAGAATTTCTGGGAAATAAATATATTATTCCCCATATAGTTTTTAACAAACTTCGTTACCGTAACCTCTGCCTGGTTAAGATTTAAATCCTGTATATAAACCGTATCCCCTTCCTGAAAATCAAGAACCATACCGGCATTTTCCGTAATAAAGACATCTCTTTCCCCCAGAATAACCGTTTCATTGTCCGTACTTTCCAGATGAATGTAGGATTCAATGGACTCTCCCTCCGGAACGACATATAGCTGTACGGATTCTTCATCCCCCAATCCGTTTTTCAGTTTCACGGATTCCACACCAAGATTGATGTAATCCTTAATGTTGTCATCTTCCATGTAGGATAAAAGCAAGTCATTATCCGCCGTTGACGCAACTGCCATCATGTCATACTGATAGGTAACGGAAAACTGACTTGGAAGCAGCTCCGTGACAGAATCCTTTACCGTAAATCCACATATTAAAAGCGCCGTACAGCCCATGATTCCCAGAACCGTCATAAAAAGACGTTTCTTGTACCGGAACAGGTTACGCACCGTAACTTTGTTAAGGAACGACAGTCTCTTCCATACCGGTGTTATATATTCCAGAAAAACTCTCGAACCGGAACGCGGTGCTTTCGGCCGCATGAGAACCGCAGGCATCTGAACCATTTCCACCCTGCAGGACAAATAGGTTGCCCCCACAATTCCCACCGTAAAAATAAGAATTCCGCTAATTCCATAGAGCATGTCAAACTGCAGCAAAAATTGTGGAAAAATGTACATGACATGGAATATCACGAAAATTATTTCCGGAAGAACCACAAATCCGCAGAAATCTCCAAGAATTCCACCCAGCAGGCTTGCAAGAAGAGCATACACCAGATACTTTCTTAAGATTTCTCCATCTCCGAATCCCAGAGCCTTATAGGTACCAATAAGTCCACGTTCTTCCTCTACCATACGGGTAATGGTCGTAAGGCTTATTAAAATTGCTACAATCAGGAATACGATTGGAAATGCCGTTCCAACCGATTCAATACAGTCAGCATCACTCTTAATATTGGCATATCCGTTCAGGGAACCACGATCCTGAACATACCATTCCGTCATGTCAATGTCCTTTATTTCCTCTTCGGCATCCTGTATTTCCTTTAAGGCATCCTTCTTTTCTTCCTCATATTCCTCGATGCTGTCTGCAAGCTCTTTCTCTGCATTCTGAAGTTTCTGACGATTCTCTTCAATCTCCTGCTTTCCATCTGCAATTTTTTCCATTGCACTCTTTTCGCTTTCTTCCAGTTCCTCCAGTGCTTTAGAAAGCTGGTAGCGATTTCCGTCAACAATGGACCAACCTTCTTTTATGGCATTCTCCGCTTCCTCAAGACTCTTTTCATTCACAGCAATGGCTTCCCACGCCTTTGCAAATTCTGCCTGTGCCATGTCCTTCTTCTGGTTTAATTCATCCCGCTGTGCACTCAATATCTGATTGGAAGCATTTATCTGTCCAAGCCCTTCTGCCAGCTGGCTAAGACCGTCCACGGAATCTTCCGGAATTCCCATGGATTCATGGTAGACTGTTTTAGCCTGCTGCAATGCCTCTGCAAGCGGTGCAAGAAGTTCATCTACTGGCTCCTGCATAACTTGTGCCCGGATATATGGAACATAAGCCTGCGTAACCGTATTTACATATGTCTCCCATGCAGCATCCTGCCACATTCCCCCAAGCTGTGCCTTAAGCATTTCCCTTGATGATTCCAGCTGCATGACTGTAACTGCATTTTCTTCCAGCTGTATCTCGATGGAAGATATTGCCCCGCCAAGCTGCTCATTTGTTTCTTGTTCTTTCCGTGTTAATTCTTCCCTGGCTGCCTTTAACTGCAACAGTCCTTCCTGTAACTGTTCCTCCCCCTGTTCCAGTTCCTCCGAGGCACCATCCAGCGCATGAAAACCTTCTTCTATCTGTTCCCTTGCATCGGCAATTTCCGAAATTGCTTTCTCTTCGTTTTCTTTAAGCTCTCTTTCCCCAGCCAGAAGTTCTTCCCAGCCGTCATCAATTTCCTGCCTTGCATCCACAATTTCCTTATCTGCCTTGGCAAATTCCTCATTCATTTCATCCCGTGCCTTTGAAAGTTCTTCATAAGCCTCACCGGTAATCTCATCAAAACGTGCCTGCTCCCGCTGTTCCTTAATCTGGCTTTCAATCAATTCAACCGCACGCTTTACCCTGCCCTCATATTCATCCGAATAACATAAAAGCTCTGCTGCCATTTCCAGTTTTACATAAACAGCCGTATAGACATCACTTTCCACCGCATCCCTTGTTACGAAAAAGGTATATTCCGTTGTCTTGGAATTACGAAAAGCAATGGCACCCTCCGCACTGTTTACATCCGCCGGATCAATAACAGCCGCAGTAATAACATATTCCTGTCTTTTAAAAACGGTATCTTCCTCATCCTCAACATCTTCTTCAAACACAAGGGTATCCCCTAACCGTTTTCCAGAAGCATCCAGATAGTTCTGTGTAACCGCAATTTCATTCTCCCCTGCCGGAAGGACTCCGGAAAGGATATATGGTTCATTAATGGATTTTTCACCAAGCGTCTTAATCTCCACGCCCTGACTTTTATCAAGCACCGTTGTCTTGGCATTCTGGTTGTAGGTTCCTTCCGCTGCCTCCACGCCTTCCACTTCTTCCAGTGCCTCCACGTCATCCTCCGTAAGTCCCAGTGTCGACACTATACAGATATCGTACAGATTCTGTTCATCAAAAAAACAATCTGCCGTGTAGCGCAAATCCTCACACGCTGCCCGCAGTCCCGTAAACATTGCGACTCCAAGCGCCGTAATAATTAAGATGGATAAGAAGCGTTTTTTCCCTTTGCGGATGGAACGCCAGATATCCTTGTTATATGCGTTCTTCATGTGCTGTACCTTTCTACCACTCTATCTGTGTGATAGGAACCGGATGGTCATTATGCGTGATTTCAATGACCCTTCCACTCTTAAAACGAATCAGGCGGTCTGCCATGGGGGCAATTGCCGAATTGTGTGTAATAAGAAGCACCGTAATATTTTCTTTACGGCAGGTATCCTGTAAAAGCTGCAATATCTGCTTTCCCGTATTATAATCCAATGCTCCGGTCGGTTCATCACAGAGCAGAAGCTTTGGATTCTTTGCCAGTGCTCTCGCAATGGATACTCTCTGCTGTTCCCCTCCGGAAAGCTGTGCCGGAAAATTATTCTTTCTCTCTGCCAGTCCTACCTTATCCAGAGTCTCCGATGCATTCAGTGCATCCTTACAGACCTGTACCGCCAGCTCCACATTTTCCAATGCAGTCAGGTTAGGAACCAGATTATAGAACTGAAAGACAAATCCGATATCCGTCCTACGGTATCCAACCAGCTGCTTTTTATTATATTTTGTAACATCATTTCCATCCACAAGAATCTGTCCCGAGGTCGGTATGTCCATACCGCCCAGAATATTAAGTGCAGTCGTCTTCCCCGCCCCGGATGAGCCAAGAATGACAGCAAGTTCTCCTTTTTCCACGGTAAAGGAGGCATCATCCAGCGCCTTTATGGTTGTTTCTCCGGCAATATATTCTTTCGAAACATGATTAAATTCAATGTATGCCATGTATCTTCTCCTTCGACTTTAACCCTTACATTTATTATAATGTTCTCTCATTGCGCCTGCAAGAATCCTTTTGTGACTTTTTCGTGAATAAGTTGTCCTAAAAACATATATCAAAACACATTTATCGCTTATCACATCTTGCCAGTTTTCCACTGTCAAGGTATAATAAAAATAGAAAAGAAATGAAATATACCCCCCCTAATTTTCCTATCAATTCAATAAGGATGTGATTTTATGAGAAAGAAGTATCAGCGAGCTTCTTTGAACGTGGAAGCGGAGAAGTACGAAATCGGAAAGGGATTAGAAGATGGATTCCAGCCTTTTGCCGAAGTCATTACCAACGGATGGATTGTTTCGGAAGGACTGGTTCAGATTACCGATAAGAACGGTATTATTGTATGCCCTTTCATCCAGAACCGCCGCGGAATTGTTTTTATCCGTGAAGGAGACTATATCATCTACGAAGAAAGCGGTGAACGCCACTGCTGCGGCGGTGACAAGTTTGCCAGCCGTTTCCGTGAAGTCTGACTTTATCCAATTATAAAAACTGCCTGACGCTATATCAGGCAGTTTTTGTGTTTCCGACTTTCCCCATAATTACATTCACTGCAGATTCTCGATAATCTCCTTCATGGCATCATATTCCGGCATATTCATTACCTGTGTAATCTCCTCCGGTACACCCTTTACCTGAAAAGAATCTTCAATTACCGTAACATCATAATTATTGGAGCGAAATCCATGCTTTTCCCATGCGATTCTTTGAACTTTTTCATCTAACAGGGCATTAATTCCGATTTTTCCATTTTCATCAAGCGCTATGTATACATGTGTGGACCATACGGTCGGAGTCGGATAAATAATCAGGATATCATCTTTTATCTTTGCATATTCATCCGGATTTTGGGCTGCATATTCCAGCAGCTGGTTTTCATAGCCTGCAATAATAGGCTTTGCTCCCACACCCATCCGCAAAAACTGATTAAACAAATCCGAAGAAGACGTTTCCATATAGCCAAGCCCTGAAAAAATCTCCCGCAGTTTTGGCATGATTTTTTGAACCTCTGCTTTCGTCACGGTTTTTCCTCCATTTAACACATTCGCCAGTAATGCTGCAAACATGTTGCCGGAATTGGAACGTGCCGGGTCAGTGGTATCAATGGAAACAAAACCATACAGCTCCTTTAATCCCAAATCACTCCACTGGGTATCCGTAAGGATTAATTCCGTCATTTTCGTCATGTCAGCATAATACACATCATCCACCACACTGACCGCACCCTGTCTGATTAATGCATCCACCACCGTTTTATGGGAATAAAGGACGATTGGCGTGTTAAATATGATTTCATCCGACAGTGCCTTCCCATGAATATCGTTATAATATTCCAGTGCCGTCTGGCTGGATGGAAAAAGATAATCCCTTCCACCAAGGTCTGCCGTCACCATGTCAAGGGAACCTGCCCGGGAATAGTCAAATTCAATCTGATATTCCTTTTTTAAGATTTTCTGAACCTCTTCGTCCTCAAAGAATCCTATCTTTTCACCACCCAGATATCCGTTTAACCGGATGCTTGTGGTACGGTTCTGATAAATGTAATATCCGCTTCCTGCCAGAATAACCAGCAGAAGCACGCAAAAACCAGCTAATTTTGATTTCATTCCATCAATTCTCCATCTTTGTTGTATGTTCCAGCAGACGCATCTCGGCATCCATGTCATACATCTCATTACTCATTAACTTTTCAAACTGGCTGTCAAAGGCAATATTTAATGACTTTAACGCATCCATGGTATTCCTTTTTAATTCCCTTACTTCTTCTGTTTCAAGCCCTGTATCCTGTATTTCCACATACCTTTTAAGAAGAGAGGATGCCGTATCCTGGTAATAATCAATAAACCGCCCCGAAAGACACACTCTTTCCGGATGATTTTCCAGATAAGTGATGATTCTTTCTGCCGTCTGGTTAAGCTTTACTGCTTCCTTTCGAAGACTGACATCTTCAATCCTTGCAGCAGACTCTTTTAGCACCATGCAGTCCTTTCTTGCTTCATCCAGCCTGCGCTCAAGCTCCATTTCCTCCTTAATGTCAGAAATTCGCATTCCAAAAAGCCTGTTCTCCTTTTTCACAAGCATCCCTATTCCCACATAGATTCCTATTGACATCAGAATGGTAACCACAATATTCCACTTTAAGACAAACAGCAGAACAAGAAAAATTCCTCCCGCAATCAGCGCTGTAATAATATTTAACAGTGTTTCCTTTTTCTCTCTTTTCATCAAAACTAATTGTATCCTTTCACATTGCGAAATGCCGAAACCAAATCTTCTCTTCCATCAAAGACCCTTGCATTGGTGATTTGTGCCAGTTCATCCAGCTGCTGGGACTGGGCATCTCCAAACATGATGGAAAATACCGGAACATCCATTCCAAATTTTCCATACAGATTGGTAAAATATTCTTTATCACCATCCATGGAAACACCGTCTGTCATGAGGATGATGGCCGGGGTATAATTCCTGACATCATAGGAATCCGCAATCATCTGAAGTCCCTTTGCCGCTGCCGCATACATGTTGGTTCCGCCGCCCGGTTCCTCCTGTTCCAGCGTGTGATACAGATTTTCAAATTCCTTCGCATCCGTGTCTTCCAGCACATAAATGTTCTTTATGTCCGAATCAAAGGTAATGACAATATTTACATCATCCTCCTCAGCCTGAAGAAGATTCGCTTCTGCATTTTCCTGCAAAATAACCTGAGCCATTGCTTCAATCAACTGGTCTCTTCCTTCGCCGCTCATGCTTCCCGAAAAATCCAGGCAGTAGACATTCAGCGAAGGCTTTCGAAAGCTTGTCTGATACAGGTTTAATGCCTTAAGCAGCACCTTTTCCGAAGGCATGGTAATCGGTGACAGAATCCGGTCAACGTCAATTCCCCATTCTTTCTTAAAAACTGCTTTATTCTCATCGGACACGCCGTTATAATCAACCCGTCTTCCGGTTGCCTCAATCTGTTTTTGAACCTCATCCGATAAAAGATATTCCTGCACCTTAAGAAATGCTTCCTCTTTCCTGTCGTTTCCATGATCCACATAGCCAAGCGGAGAATCAGCAAGACTCAAGCCGTCATACGGATAAATTACATATAATGGTTCCTTCCCTTCCTCCACCAGTTTTTCATTGGCATCAATGATAAGGCATTCGTAATTTACCATGGCATCAAAATTACCGGCAAGAAACATATCCTTTAACCAGTCCGAGCTTCCGGAACTGCGGTCAACACCGGATAATAAATCCGATATGTTTTGCTTAAGATTTTCATCGGATAAATCCTCTGATGTAAGTGCCTCTTTCTTGTCAAGGAGTGCATATAGGAATCCGATATAGGCGCTTGCACCGGAATTGGACTGGGTGGCACTTGTCATGCAGAATGAAAATTTTCCCGCACGAATCATTTCCAGAATATCCTTAACTGACACATCCTTCCCGGCTAATCCCAGTTCTTCCACAATGGACTGTTTGATTCCGAACACAACCGGAGTGGTGGAAACGGATTCATCATGCTTTACCAGATGTCCGGTATCTCCCAGCGAAATCCAAAGACCGGAAGCCGGCCATACCGCATCATATCCGTCCGCTCCCTCCTTTAAGATATGCATGATATCCACGGAGCCTTTATAAGTCATCTCAATATCGACACCGGTTTTCTTTTCGCATTCCTTAAGAATTTCTTCCAGTTCCTTGTTTTCCGAGCCTGAAAGAATATGAATGGTCTCTTTTGGGCCAAGACTTTGGCAGCCTGCCAGTCCCAAGACGATACCAAATGCTGCAAGCACAGCTGCAAAGATTCTCCCGTATTTCAGATTGTTGTTCTTTTTCATGATTCATCCCTTGTTTATATATTATTTTAATTCATTAAATTCTATCAGAACTATTTAAAGCCTAAATAAAGCCTATGTAAATTTTACATAAGCTTTGAGTAAATTTATGCCCGTTTGGGAATAAGTCCTGCCTGGCGCAGAAACTGATACTCCCAAGAGAAATCCAGAAAGCATATTTCTGAAAAGTACCTGATTCTTTTTTTACTATTTAATATTACCATTTCCTCCCAAAAACATTATCAAATGGAAGTAACATTTGTTTTTCTTTTATGTAAATTTATCGCAAAATGGCACAAAAAAACTGCCTGATACTTTCATATCAGACAGTTCTTATATTTCCGTATTTCTTCCAGATATTTCTGTCCCAGGGGGCTGACTGCCATTCCCTTTCGCTTTAGGAAGCCAATGGTCATGATTTCATCCGACTTTAGCGGAATGGCACAAAAATCCGACCCATTCAGCTCCTCACAGATAATTCCGGAGCATAAAGTATATCCATTCAGACCCACCATGAGGTTTAGCATTGTGGCACGGTCATTGGCCTTAATAAGACGCTTGTACCGGTAGGTGCTTAATACCTCTTCTGCAAAGTAAAAGGAATTATTATTTCCCTGTTCAAAGGAAAGGCAGGGATAATCCTCCAGTTCCTCAATTCCAATCTCCTCTTTGTCCGCCAGCGGATGCTGTTTCCATAAATAGACATAGATTCCACATTTAAACAGCTCCTGAAATTCCAGATCATATTCATTAAAAAGCTTTGACAAAACCTTTTCATTGAAATCATTCAGATACAGGATTCCGATTTCACTCTTAAAATTCTTCACATCTTCAATTACTTCATGTGTCTTGGTTTCATGTACGGCAAATTCATATTCATCCATGCCAAACTGCTTCACCATTTTTACAAAAGCATCCACAGCAAAGGAATAATGCTGCATGGACACACTAAATTTCTTCTTTACATTTCTCTTGTCCACATACCGCGATTCCACCAGACGGTACTGCTCCACGACCTGTCTTGCATATCCTAAGAATTCCATTCCTTCCGGAGTTACAGATACACCGCGGTTATTTCTCTTAAATATGTCAATTCCGATTTCTGCCTCCAGTTCCTTTATCGCTGCCGAAAGACTTGGCTGAGAAATAAACAAAAGTCTTGCAGCCTCATTCATGGAACGTGCATCTGCAACCGTAATTGCATAAAACAGCTGATTTAAAGTCATGTCTCCTAATACTCCTCCGCAATATCAATCTCTTCCTGCTCTTCTTCCACAGAATTATGGGTATATGGTGTCTGATGCAGATATATCAGCCAGTATCCAAAACCTACGATTCCCGCACCGCCTACGATATTACCCAGAGTAACCGGCAGAATATTGGAAAACAGGAAATGAAATACATTCAGTCCTTCTGCTGCAATACCATATTTCACGGAAGTAAGAAGTGCCGCAGTACCAAAATACATGTCTGCTACACTATGCTCAAACCCACACACCACAAATACCATGATTGGCCAGAAACTTGTAATGAGTTTACCAGGTACATCCTTGGACGCAAATGCCATCCAGACTGCAATGCATACTAAAATATTACACAAAATACCTCGAATAAAGCTTTCCATGAAAGAAAGATTACACCGTGCTGCTCCTGCTGCCACAATGCTGTTTGCAAGCTGCCCGTCAAACAGCTCGGGTGTCCCTCCATATACCACAAAAAATGCCACAAATGCTGCTCCGATAAAATTACCGGTAAAAACAAAGAACCAGTTTTTCAGCATTTTCCGTATGGTAACCTTTTTTTCCAGAACAGCGATGATAATCAAGGTATTACCGGTAAATAACTCACTTCCGGCAATTAATACCATTGCCATTCCGGCAGGAAAGACGCAGGCACCGACCAGCTTTGCAACGGAAGATACTGCAATGGTACTGGATGCCGTTGTTGACGCAATCCCTGCAAAGCCAATAAACATTCCCGCAAAAATTCCCAACAGTACCATCTTAAATGCCGACAGGTTCGACTTATGTATTCCAACATCAACGTAATTTCTTGCAATTTCCAAAGGTGAATGCATGTATAAAACCCTCCCAATACTTTTATGAATCACAGACAAATGATATTTTAATAATATCATTTCTTATGACATTCTTCAAAGTATTTCTTAATTCTTATTTAATCGGCTTCAATCATGCGGTAACCTACTCCCACCTCGGTAAATATATACTTTGGCTGGGCAGGATTTTCTTCTATTTTGCGGCGGATATTTGCCATGTTGACCCTTAAAATCTGATTGTCATTCTTCATGTTCGGACCCCAGATTTCCTTAATGATGTAATCATAGGTCAATACCCTTCCCGCAAATTTTCCAAGCAGCGCCACCAGTTTAAATTCATTCTGTGTAAGAGCAGCATCCTTTCCGTCCACATATACCCTGTGCTTATCGTAATCAATGGTAAGACCTCCTGCGGTAAAGCTTCCCGTCTTTACCACCTCGGAATTCAGACAGGAAGTTCTTGTATGACGGATTGCCGTACGCACCCTTGCCAGAAGCTCGGATGTTCCAAAAGGCTTTGTGATGTAATCATCTGCCCCTAAGTCAAGTGCCTGTACCTTATCCTTTTCATGGTCTCTTGCCGAAACCACCACCACAGGCATTGTCGACCACTCCCTTACATTTTTCAGAATATCCATTCCATCCATGTCAGGAAGTCCCAGATCCAGAATCACAACGTCCGGACACTGAGAGGTAATCATGCT
>JAQXXN010000217.1 GCA_029226085.1 Thermoflexaceae bacterium | reverse complement strand
CGGAAAAATACTGTAAAATCCACGTACGTTTCCTGGTTGAATATCCTGTTTCCCTTGCCATAAACTGACCTCAGCTAAAATTCTATAATAATTTGCAATTCATTTGCAATTTCAAATTATATACCTGCACAAAAAAATAGTCAAACAAAATCTGCAAATAATTTGCAAATTCTGTCTGACTATTTAAAAATTTTCCTAATACAACGGTCCTACCGTGACGGATACATATCCACCCAGAAGAAAGCAACTGATAAGAAAATCATTCGACTCCATCTCCTTATATCCGCCGGTTTCCTTCACATCATCAAAAAACTTTAACATGTCGCTCCTGGAACTAAATGCCTCCGGCACGTATGCCTCAAACCATGAATAAACAGCCGTGTAAAATTCATCCTGTGCATCATAAGCTCTAAATTCATAGGAATGAACTTCTCCTGTTGAGGTATCCGCAGAAACCACCAACGTAAATTCTTCACAAACCGCTGTAAATTCCGCCTCAAACCATACATACGGGTCATCCCATGAATAATCTACCATATAGTTCATGGTTTCATCCGAATGTCCTTCCATGGTAATGTCGTAATCCATGAATACCGCTGACATCATGTCGAGAAAATCATCAATAGTAAAATCCATGTGCATAGCATCACACGCATGATTTAAAGACTGGACGTCACTGACATCATAATACTCGTAAGTTTCCCCATACTCTGTCTTTTCGGTGGATACCGGCGTAATAGCCGATAGGAAATCATGATCCGCCTTTTCCCTGTTTTCTTCCGTAACCTCCACTGCCAGGGTCTCAGACGAATTCTTTACTTCTTCCTCTGCCCTCGTATTGACACTTTCTTTTTTTTCTTTATCCCCTATAATTTCATCGATAAAATTGGAAAAGCTGCCGAACTCACTCTCCACTACCGGAATAAAGGATGCAATTACAGACAAAAAGATTATTATTACATAGATAATTATCACCCAACGGACAACTTTCACCACATTGCTTCCCGACTTTTTCTGTCCGTTCACTCTCGCCCCTGTGGACCGGTTTTGTTGTGTATAGTTGTTCTGTTGTGTGCGCTGTCTTTGCTGTGTGTTTTGCCTCTGCTGTGTTCCAGCTGCATTTCCATAAACCTTATTCTCATACCCAGGCTGCATGTACTCCTGCCTGTCATACGAAATGGATGGATTATGATATTCACAACCTGCATCATGGGATGAGGAATGGGTCTCATTAATGTATATATCCTTTTTCAGTTCCCATGGCTTTACAAACCGGTGACAGTTTTTACACCATGTTCCGGATATTTTATTATCACAAATCGGACAAATCTTCACACTTTCTTCCTCCTAACGATATTCTGACGTAACAAACCGTTCCAGTGCATCCAGTGAACGGATAACCTTCTCTGTGTCAATGCAGTAAGCCATCCGGAAAAATCCCGGACATCCGAAAGTATCACTTGGCACCAGTATCAAATCATACTTTAATGCCTTGTTACAAAATTCCACGGCATTCTCTTCCAGTGCCTTAGGGAAAATATAAAAGGTTCCGCCAGGTTTTACACAGGTAAATCCCAGTTCAGTCAGTTTATTATATATGAGATTCATGTTCGTTTCATATACAGAAAGATCGGAAGTTTCATCAATCACTCTGGAAACTGCAAGCTGAATGATGGACGGAGGACAGTTATGACCTGTTCCCCTTGAAATCTGACCACACATGTTTACAATGGTTTTTGCATCCTTGCATGCCGGATTTACTGCAATATAACCGATTCTCTCTCCCGGAAGGGATAACGATTTGGAAAACGAATAGCAGACAATGGTATTCTCATAAAATCTTGATACAACCGGAGAATCTGCCCCATCAAAAACAATCTCCCGGTACGGTTCATCCGATATGATAAAAATATCATGACCGAATTCCTTTTCCTTTGCCCTAAGAATATCCGCAAGCTTTGTGATAGTCTCCGTGGAATATACGACTCCTGAAGGATTATTCGGTGTATTAATAAGTACTGCCGCAACATTGGTATTTAACATTGCCTCAAACTGTTCAAAATTAATCTGAAAACTTTCCGTGTCTGCCGGAACAACCTTAAGTATGGCACCCGTACCGGCAACATACGGCCCGTATTCCGGAAAATACGGTGCGAATGTAAGAATTTCATCACCAGGCTTAGAAACGGCACGAAGCGCATGGGCAATGGCACCTGCCGCTCCGGATGTCATGAATATCTCCTCATAAGTATAAGGAATTCCAAAACGTCTTGACAGGGACTCTGCTACCGTCTGACGCACGGAAGTAATGCCAAGGCTTGGGCTGTACCCGTGCAGTGTCATAGGATTTTCATTGGAAAGTAACTCGATCATTGCCCTGGTAAAACCTTCCGGTGCCGGTACGGATGGATTTCCCAGACTATAATCAAATACATTTTCATATCCGATTTCCTGCCCTCTCTTTGTGGCATATTCCGATAACACACGGATTTGTGACTTACCGTTTAACATTGCCTTATACTGTTCGTTTATCATCTTCTTGTCCTCCAAAGTTCTTTGATGTCCGCAAAATCACATTATTATTTATATAATCTCACATTTTGTCAATTTCTTCAAGTAGCAAGGCTTCTGAACTATAAAAATTCTCAAACACAAAAGGCGGTGGAGTATGCTCCGCCGCCCTTCTTTACTAAATGACATCATCCCGCTTATCCCCATAAAGCAATTCATAGGTTTCCTCTGCAATATCATAAACCTTGGTGATACACTCTTTTGTCAGAATATCCCTTCCGGTACCAATACGCAGAATCTGGTTATTTTTAACACACGCAAGCTTATCGGAAACTTTTGCCGCAAGCTCTATTTCATGCAGGGACATGAGAATCGTGGTTCCCTTTTCCCGTGCTAATTTCTTTAATAAAAACAGTAATTCCATCTTATGCTTAATATCCAGAAATGATGTTGGCTCATCCAGTACAATAATCTCCGGCTCCTGACAGATTGCTTTTGCAAGAAGAATTCGCTGACGTTGTCCGTCACTGATTCTGTCAAATGGTGTTTTTGCAAGCTCCTGTGCATTTACCAGTGCAAGAGACTCATCTACTTTCTTTTCATCTTCCTCTGTCAGTCTTCCAAAAAAATTCGTATACGGGTAACGCCCCAAAGCCACCACTTCACGGCAGGTCATAAGCTCTGTCCGGATACGCTCCGTAAGAACCACGGACATTTGCTTTGCTTTTTCCCTGTTGGTCACTTTTGCAAGGTCATTTCCATCAAGGTATATTGTTCCCTTTAAAGGCTTTAAATTCTTTGTGACAGTTTTTAGGATAGTAGATTTCCCCGCACCATTTGGTCCAATTAAAGTAAGAATTTCACCTTTTCCAAGTTCCAGCGTGATGTGGGATACAATCGGCGCATTTCCAAAGCCAACGGTAACATTGTCCAATTTCAGATACACATTTTCCATTATGCTTCACTCTCCTTTCGTGAGAGTAACAGCCAGATAACAATCGGGGCACCAATTGCAGAGGTTACCGTTCCAAGTGACAATTCTGCCGGTGCCAGAAGTGTTCTCGCCAGTAAATCACAGAACATGCAGAATACCGCACCGCCCAGAAAGGATGCCGGTATCATCACCGATGGTCTGGCCGTTTTTAACATCAGCTTCACTATATGCGGAACTGCAATTCCCACAAAGGAAATCGGTCCTGCAAAAGCTATGACTACTGCGGAAAAAAAGCTGGATAACAAAATCAAAACCACACGGAACACACGGATATTTACTCCAAGGTTTTGTGCATAACCTTCTCCCAGCTGATAAGCGGATATCTGCTTGGTAACAAGCAGTGTAAGAATGAATGTGGGAATCACAATCATTGCCGCGGTCCGCACATTCTGCCACGTTGCCCCGGAAAAACTGCCAAGAGACCAGTGTGTAAGATTTACAATATCTGCCTCACTTGCATAATTAATCAGAAAATCCGTGACAGCGGATGAAATGTAGCTTATCATGACGCCGATTACCAAAAGCATGGACATGCTTTTCGCCCTTCCTGCAAAAACAAGAACAAAAAGCATGGACAGAACAGAACCGGCAAATGCCGATATCACGGTAGCCGATACCGGCATCGGAATCATTACCGCAGAGAAAAAAATCGTTACGGCCGCCACCACCATTTTCGCACCGGAAGAAATACCAAGAACAAATGGCCCTGCAATGGGATTTCTGAAAAATGTCTGAAGCAGATATCCGGACAGGGAAAGTGCTCCCCCGAGTATTGCCGCCATCAATAAACGGGGAAGTCTTATTTTCCATATGATGTTATAACTAATTTCATTGTCTCCGGCTTTTTTTAAAAGAATATCCATAATTTCTTTCCATGAAACATCCACGCTTCCTGAGTTGATATTGGCAAACACTGCCGCCACAAACAAAACTCCAAGAAGGAGAAATACCGCCGGATAACGCAGTTTTTCTTTTTTATCCATATGCTTTCCTGCCTTACCTCATCTTACCGGTTCCTGTATTTATTTTAACTGGAACAGATAAGTCACATCCTCATCTGTTGCACCGCCCTTAAGAACAGTATTGATATCTGCAATCATGTCACCGATGGCATTGGTTGCCTGGAAATAGTCCGGTGTGGTACACCATACATTTCCTTCTTTTACTGCCTTAAAATCCTTAAACAGTTCGCTCTTTTCCAGTAAATCATTCAATTTCTCAGGTTTACCGCCCATGGACCATACATAGATGATATAATCCGCATTACATGCCTTCTCATAGAAAGCTTCCATCTCCATGTTAATTGTTCCCGTCTCACCGACACCGACATCCGATAACGCATATTCCCCACCTGCGTATTCCACCATCATTGCCATGTAATCATCTGCATTTCTGGCATACAGCTTGCCGCTTGAGGTAATATAAAATACCGCAGCAGATTTTCCTTCTGCCTGTGCCTTATTAATTCCTTCCATAACTGCTGCCTGTTCTTCAACTAATTTTGCAGCTTCCTCTTCAAGATTGAATAATGCACCGTAAACATATGCCCATTCTACTCTTGCCATCGGTTCTGTTTCAACCGAAGAATAATCACAGAGAACATCCACGCCAATCTTTGTGAACTGTTCCTTCACATCATCCGAAAGCATTCTTGTATAAACGGCAAATTTTGTTTTGGATGCCGTAATTAATTCATAATCCGGCTCTGTTGAACTGCCCACATAGGTCATTCTTCCATCCAGAACCGCCTGCTTGATTTCATCAATATACCATGAATCTGCATCACTGGTGGTAAGAGTGACCTTATCCAGTGCACCCATGGCATTTAAAAGTGCAATTGTCGGTGCGCTTGCCGCCATGATATTCTCAACCGGCTGGCAAAGTACAATGGCGTCTTTTTCAATGCCTTCTTTCGGTATGCTCATTCCCTCCGGAACAACCACAATCTGGGTTTTGTTACCCGCACCGTCATCCACGTTAATAATCTTATATCCTCCCTTATAATAATCGATTCCAAAATTATTGGAATACTTTACCTTAAGCGAATAATCAAATTCCAGTTTTCCATCATAGTTTTCCAAAGCTGTTTCGCTTACAGTCGTGGCTTCGTTTTCTTTACTGCTCTTACCCGTGCATCCGGCTGTAAAAATCATAGCCGCACACAGTAAAACCAAAAGTTTCTTTAAATTTTTTTTCTTCATGACTGACTCCTTTTATATAAATCTAAAAATATAAAAGAGCAAAAAAAATCTATCTGCGCCTTTTTGAGACTACAAATAGATAACAAAATTACACCATGAAAGTCTTTTCATGGCATCTACTTATAATCACCCGTGCTCCGCAGGTAATAAGTATCATAATAAGGCAGGTCTTCTGACTTGGACATCAACGCCTCATTCTGCCTTCCCACATGAGATTCCATGCAGTGACATGTCAAATAAGACTCCTTCCTTACAGCGACGGGATCGTTCAGGACTTGCACCTGATTCCCTATTATCCTCTGTGGTGACGGTCCACAGAGGCACCTTAATATGTTAGATTGTCGTAAGAAGTATATACCTATATGGATTGGGTTGTCAAATAAAAATACGGATTGACTGGTATATTTAAAGAAATAAGATATACCATTTTACAGATACTTCCTCATTGCCGCTTCCACCACATGTCCCACAAGAACGGAAGTGGTCACGCTTCCTGCCCCGCCCGGAACCGGTGTAATGGCATCCACGATTTTCTCTGCCTCATCATACTTTACATCACCGCAAAGCTTTCCTTCTTCATTCACATTAATGCCCACATCAATGACAACCTGACCTGCTCTTAAATAGGAGCCATCCACAACACCTGCACGTCCGGCTGCCACAATGACAATATCCGCTTCCTTAACAACGGACGGCATATCCTTGGTTCTGGTATGACATACTGTAACGGTTGCATTTTTCTGAAGAAGCATCATAGCCGCAGGTTTTCCCACTACAAGGCTTCTTCCGACCACAACAGCCTTCTTTCCCGTACAGTCTATTCCGTAATGATCCAGGATTTCCATGCATCCCTGTGGTGTACAAGGAGGAAATCCCTGTTTCTTTCCTGCAAACACACCGGCGAGGGAACCATCCGTGATTCCGTCCACATCTTTTGAAAAATCCAGTGCATTAATAATCTTTTCTTCATTCAAATGCTTTGGAAGTGGGCGGAATAACAGAACTCCGTGAATTTTATCATCTTCATTAACCTGCTTTATAACCTTTAACAGCTCTTCCTCCGTAACATCCTGTGGCAGAAGAAATTTCTCACAAGCCACACCAAGGGTCTCACACCGTTTTGTTGCGCCTCTTTCATAAGAAATATCATCCTCACGCTCTCCCACGCGGATGATTCCCAGTGTTGGAGTAATCCCCTTTTCCTGTAATTTTGCCACATTTTCCTTGATTTTCTCATTCATTGCGGCGGTTACTTCCTTGCCAAGCAGCTGTTTTGCCATAGTTTCATCCTCCTGCCATATGTCGAAATTGACTCACTAATCAAATCTGTATCATTGCTTTTATCTTTATTTTTGAAAATTATTTCTTTAAACGTTCCTTCACACTATCAAATACCGCATCCGCTCGTACCGAATACTCACGAATCATTTCATTTGCCTCTTCATTCAGGCTTTCTGCATATTCCCTGTCTTCCATGGATTTCGTATTGATAAATACGTTAAGGGATGCACCAAGAAGTGCCGCCTTACAGAATGCCGCACCTACACCGGCATCACTTAATGCAATGACACTTCCCTTTGCTGCAAATTCCTCTATCAGTTCAATAGCTTCACAACATTTTTTCATAATTTCCATCGGAACGGAGCATGCATCCTTTAGAACAACTGCCATGACTCTTGCTTTTTCTGCCCGTTCTTCTTCCGTCTCCTTTGGCATTCCGTATGCCTTTGATAACGGTTCAAATACCCTTGCATCCTCTTCCACAAGAAAAAGCAGTTCTTTCTGGAGAGCCTCTGCCTTTTCCTTTAAGGAAATGATATCTGCCTCAACATCTGCGTATTTCTTCTTACCGACTGTAAGACTCCCCACCATGTTGCCAAGGGCACATCCCAGTGCACCAACCAGTGCCGATGCACCGCCGCCGCCCGGAACCGGAGCTTTTGTGGATAAAATCTCAACAAAATCTTCACATGAATATGCTGTAAAACCCATGATAATCCTCCAAATATTTAAAATTTTCTAACAGTATACTATTTCTAAAGGAAATATGCAATTATGAGTATTTCTTAACCTGATTTTCCTTAAATAATTTATTTTACTGCTTCCAATTATTTAATAAATTAATTGCTGATTCTAGCCGGCAATATTATTTCCTGTATACAGCTGGTAATATCTTCCCTTCTCCTCAATCAGCTGCTCATGCATTCCTCTCTCAATGATCCTGCCATTCTCAAGAACCATGATACAGTCACTGTTTCGAACCGTGGAAAGCCTGTGAGCAATCACAAATGTGGTTCTGCCCTTCATCAGTTTATCCATGCCGCTTTGAACAATTTTTTCCGTTCTCGTGTCAATGGAGCTTGTCGCTTCATCCAGAATCAACACAGGTGGGTCTGCTATGGCTGCCCTTGCAATGGCAAGAAGCTGTCTCTGGCCCTGGCTTAAATTAGCTCCGTCACCGGTCAGTACTGTCTGATAGCCATCCGGCAGTCTTTTGATAAATCCGTCCGCATTGGCAAGCTTTGCCGCAGCAATCACTTCCTCATCTGTAGCATCCAGTCTTCCATAACGAATGTTTTCCATGACGGTATTGGTGAAAAGATGGGTATCCTGCAAAACCATTCCGAGAGAACGCCTAAGGTCATCTTTTTTGATTTTGTTGATATTAATTCCATCATAACGAATTTTACCGTCCTGTATGTCATAAAAACGATTAATCAGATTGGTGATGGTCGTCTTTCCTGCACCGGTGGAACCCACAAAAGCGATTTTCTGTCCAGGTGTTGCATACATCCGGATATCATGAAGAACGGTCTTTTCCGGAATATATCCAAAATCCACGCCGTCAAAAGTAACATCTCCCTTTAATTCCACATAAGTTGTGGTACCGTCTTCCTTATGAAAATGCTTCCATGCCCACATTCCGGTACGTGTTGGACTTTCCACTATTTCGCCGTTTTCTTTTCTGGCATTAACCAAAGTCACATACCCTTCATCCACTTCCGGTTCTTCATCCAGAAGCTTAAAAATACGTTCTGCACCGGCAAGTGCCATGATGATGCTGTTAAACTGCATGCTGACCTGATTAATCGGCATGTTAAAGCTCTTATTGAAAGTAAGGAAACTTGCCAGTCCTCCTACCGTAAAGCCACCTGTTCTGTTTAATACCAGAATACCGCCAATCATTGCACACAACACGTAACTTACATTTCCAAGCTGCGCATTAATCGGTCCTAAAATATTGGAAAACTGATTTGCATTAAACGCACTGTGAAAAAGCTTATCATTTAATTTTTTAAACTGTTCCTTACTTTTTTCTTCATGGCAGAACACCTTAACAACTTTTTGTCCTTCCATCATTTCCTCGATATAACCGTTTAACGCACCGATATCCTGCTGCTGTGCCACAAAGAACCGGCTGGAAAGCCCGGCTGCCCAGCGTGTCGCCGTCAGCATGACTGCCACTACCGCAAGTGTCACAAAGGTAAGCGGAATATTTAAGGTAAGCATGCTGATAAATACACTGACGATTGTAATTACACTGGATAAAAGCTGGGGCATGCTCTGACTTATCATCTGCCTTAACGTATCAATATCATTGGTATAAAGTGACATGATATCCCCATGAGCATGGGTATCAAAATACCGAATCGGAAGGCTTTCCATGTGGACAAACATGTCATTCCTGAGATTTCTTAATGTTCCCTGGGACACATTTACCATGATTCTGGAATATACAAAGGTTGAAAACGCCCCCAGCAGATAAAATCCGGCAACTCTTAAAATTGCATGAAGAAGCGGAGTAAAATCCGGCACGTCACTAAGAAGCATGGGTGTGATATATTCATCAATCAGCGTCTTTGTAAAAAGAGTTCCCTGTACATTCGCCAGTACACTTACAAAGATGCAGAGAACCACAATCACAATATGCACTGCATAGTTTTTCAGAATATATGCCATCAGGCGTCCAAACAGTTTCCCGGGATTCTTAAGCTTTGGCTTTGGTCCTCTTGGGTCTCTCGGTCCCGGTCCTCCTTTAATTTCTTTTACCTGTCCTGCCATCATGCCTCACCTTCCTTCTCGTCAAAATCTCCACCGCCGGCGGTCTGTGATTCATATACCTCACGGTAAATCTCATTATTTAAAAGCAGATTTTCATGGGTATCAAAGCCTGTAATCTGTCCATCCTCCATGACAATGATACGGTCTGCACCACTGACACTGGAAATTCTCTGTGCAATAATAATCTTGGTTGTATCCGGAATTTCCTCGGCAAATGCTTTCCGGATTTTTGCATCCGTAGCCGTATCAACTGCACTGGTGGAATCATCCAGAATGAGAATCTTTGGCTTTTTCAAAAGAGCCCTTGCAATACAGAGTCTCTGCTTTTGTCCTCCGGACACATTACTTCCACCCTGCTCAATATAGGTATCATATTTCTCCGGCATCTTCTGTATGAATTCATCTGCACATGCCAGACGGCAGGCACGGATGCATTCCTCCTTTGTGGCATTTTCATCGCCCCAGCGCAGATTTTCCAGAATCGTACCGGAAAACAATACATTTTTCTGCAATACCACGGACACGTTATCACGAAGTGTTTCCAAATCATATTCCCGTACGTCACAGCCGCCTACAAAAACGGCTCCTTCTGACACATCATACAGTCGGCTTATGAGGTTTACAAGACTGGTCTTGGCACTTCCGGTTCCACCGATGATACCAATGGTTTCTCCTGCTTTAATGGAGCAATCGATGTGATTTAATACCGGTTTCTCACTGGTTCGGTTATATCGGAATGTAACATTCTTAAATTCAATGCTTCCGTCCTTCACTTCCATCTTCGGATTTTCCGGATTCTTGATACTGCTTTCTTCATCCAGTACCTCGCCGATACGCTTAATACTTGCCGAACTCATGGTAACCATGACAAAAATCATGGAAAGCATCATAAGGCTCATGAGAATATTCATACAGTAAGTAAGCAGATTCATAAGCTGTCCCGTAGTCAGGGAATCAACCACGATTAATTTTGCACCCAGCCAGCTGATTAAAAGAATGCAGGAATACACCGTAAGCTGCATCAGTGGCGAATTAAGCACCAGAATTTTTTCTGCGTTCACAAACATCCTGTATACATTTTCACTGGCACTCTTAAACCGTTTCTTTTCATAATCCTCTCTCACATATGCCTTAACAACACGGATGGAAGACACATTTTCCTGAACGCTTGCATTTAAGTCATCATATTTCTGAAAAACCACATCAAAATACTTCATGGTTCTTCTTGTAATCAGAAAGAGACAAAAGCCAAGAAAAATCACGGCAAACAAATAGACCAGTGCAAGACGTGCATGAATGGTAAATGCCATGCACATTGCAAAAATAAGACTGGCAGGCGCCCTTGTTCCCATTCTTAACAGCATCTGAAAAGCATTCTGCACATTGGTAACATCCGTTGTAAGTCTTGTTACCAGTCCTGCCGTACTAAACTTATCAATATTGGCAAAAGAAAACGTCTGAATATTATCATACATTGCCTCACGTAAGTTTTTTGCAAGACCTGCAGATGCTCTTGCACCGTATCTTCCACCAAGTACTCCAACCAGAAGGCTTATGAGAGCTGCCACAAACATGAACGCTCCCATTTTGTATATATGACCCATATCTCCTTTTTCCACACCATTATCCACGATGGAAGCCATCATTAATGGTATAATGGTTTCCATGATAACTTCCAGAATCATGAAAACCGGTGTCATGATGGAGTCTTTCTTAAATTCATGCAAATTGTTTACGATTGTTTTAATCATCACAAACTCCTTTCCGAAATATTGAAAATCATTTTCTTAATTGTTCGTAAGAATACTTCTATATCTTCCTCCGGAATTCCTTCTTTTAGCTTTCTTTCCGTTTCCACGATATCCTTTGATATAATGGAATCAATCTGTCTTGCCCTGTCTGTGAGGACAATTCGTTTGCACCGTCCGTCATTATTTGATGACATTCTGCATACCAGGTCATTTTTTTCCATCAGGTGCAATAATTCTGTCAGTGTGGATTTTCCAATATTCAGTTCCGTTTCCAGCTCACGCTGGAATACATCATGGTCAGTATTATGAGCAAGATATCCGATGACCCAGCTTTGCATCATCGTAATATTCCCCATGTCATCGGAATATTTGCACCTCTCTCTTTTTTTTCTTAGTTCATTTCCCAATTCCCGAACTAAAAAGCCAACTGCATTTTCTCTATTATCCATAAGCACTCCTTTTTTTCAACAGTAAAAAAACTTCGTGTACGAACTGTTCGTGCACGAAGTTAATTTTACTCTAATTTCTGCATTTGTCAAGATTTATTCCATCAAGACTATGTCTTATTCTTCTCCAAGCTTATATGCAATAAAACATCCTGCCACAAGACAAACTGCACCAGTAAGGATTGCTACAAGATTTATACCTGAAAAGTCGTTCATCAGCACAATTGCAAACGGAGATGCAATAATCAGTCCAATGATTGCCCAGTATGCAAGATAAGGGAACTTGGCAAAAATAATTTCAATGAGCTTTGCAATGGCAAATATACCCACAACCACACCGATTCCAAAAGGAACCAGTACAAGAACTCCCTGTATGATACCTGACATATTAAAATCCACAAGAGAACGAATCAGATTATTAATGGTCTCAATAATGGAATTATAATATCCAAGAAGCATTAAAACCATGGAACCGCTCACACCCGGAATAACCATTGTAGCTGCTGCAACAATCCCGATAAGAAACAAAATAATACAGTTTACCAGATTAAAGTTAAGAATGCCTGCTGCCTTATCAACTTCACCGATTGCAGCCATTCCCACTACTATTCCAAAGAAAACCAGAAACGACAGAACATGAGGCAGGCGTATTGGCTGAGACTTTACTTTGGCAAAAATTGCAGGAAGCCCGCCAAGAATCAATCCGATAAAGAACAGATTGGTCTGAATCGGGAAATGATCAAACAAAAGCTCAATCAGAAAAGACAAACCGATAATTCCAAGAATCATTCCGATGCCAATCGGAAGAATGAACTTAAGGCTTTTCTTAAATTCCGAAAAAAGATGCGTTACCGAATAAATCAATTTGTCATAGATGCCCATGGAAACTGCCATTGTTCCACCGCTTACACCGGGAATGATATTCGCAATTCCGATTACCATGCCCTTTAAAATACTTTTTAACATAATTCCTCCTAAAACCTTCTATATGTAATCTCACATTTTATATTATATTCATTCACGCATGTCGTCAAGAATACTTTTTCTATCCTGCATAAAACATGCTCTTTCTTAACGTCATGTTAACACTATCCTATCATCTTATCCGGTTTACTTAGCAGACTGTTCTTCGGAGTTTTCCGCTTGGTATCCCTTGCAAATTCCACATAAAAAGCCTGAATCCTCAGCTTATGCTTCTCATACAAATCCAGATCCTCATATAACACCTTGTAATACTCAAATAACCGCTTCTTCGTGCGAACCGTGGACATAAAATCCACCTGCGTATCCACAAGACTGCCTTTTCTCTTGACATAATAATAAACCGGTTCATGAATGACTGACACTCCATTTACAAACTGAAGATATTCCAGATTCAGCTGAAAATCCTCACACCAGTCCAGCTCATCCGAACATGCAAGCTTATGATTCCGAATAATTTCTGCCCGATAAAGCTTATTCCACATGACACCGTAATAAAAATTCGCCGGAGCCTGCATCATGTATGATGCAAATTCGGTACGGCTTAAGAATCCGGTACGGTCAATATGCCCCTTTGTAATGATATTATTCCTTATGACACGCTTAAAATCTGCAATTACCATGTCTGATTCGTCTCTTATGATGGCTTCCACAAGGTTCTTCGTGGAATCCGCAGGAATCCAGTCATCACTGTCCACAAACTGAAAATATTCTCCGGAGGCAATCTGCATTCCGATGTTCCTGCAGGAAGACACACCTCCGTTTTCCTTATGAATGGGAATAAACCTGGAATCATTTGCCGCAAAATAATCCATTATCCTTCCACTATGGTCTGTACTTCCGTCATCAATCATAATGACTTCAATATCCTTATAGCTTTGCAGTTGAATACTTCTTAAACATCTTTGCAGATACTTTTCCGCATTATAAATCGGTACAATAATACTAACCATGATAAACTCCGTTAAATGAAAATATTATGATTACTTTCATAATCATAATATTTACTATACCACGTTTTTATTTTTTTTCACCATGAAAAATATTAAAAGTTTATAAAAGTTTCTCCAGCTGCTCCGCCAGACTGCGAATCTGTTCCACCATCTGAACAACACTTTCCGTTCCGGCACTGTTTTCCTGGGTTGCTGCCGTTACATGCTCAATTGCACTGTAATTCTGGTGTGTATTGCTGCTGATTTGTTCCATTCCTTCCGCTATTTCCTCACTCATTTTGCCAACCATCTCTGCAATCTGATCCATGGAAATAATCTGTTCAGACATTTTCTGATTAAAATCTGTGATGACCACAGTAGAATCACCGGCACTTTGGATACTTTCCAGTCCAATTCTTGTAAGCCCTGCGCTCTGCTCCATTGCAGACACTGCTTCATTTGTATTTGCCGCCACCTGGTTTATGATTTCTCCAATACTTTCGACTGCTTTCTTGGTCTGCTCGGACAACTGACGAATCTCCGAAGCAACCACAGAAAATCCTTTTCCATGTTCACCGGCTCTTGCTGCCTCAATGCTCGCATTTAATGCAAGTATATTGGTTCTGCTTGATATTCCCGTTATCACCTGTATAATTCCGATAATCTCCTTCGATTCCTCGCCAAGAGTTTTAATAATGGTCTTACACTGATTGGTACTTTCATCTATTTTCTGCATACTATCTATGGCAGTATTCATACGCTGCTGATTTTCCACCGTGTTTTCATTTACCTGTTGTGCAAGGGACGATACCTGATGGTTCATCCTGCTTAATTCCTCCAGCTTCATTGTAATCTGGTGAATCTGTTCATCCATGTTTTCTATCTGCCTTGTATTATCCGCAAACCCTTGCAGCATCATGGTACTTTCCTGCGCAATCTGTTCATTTGCTTTCATGGAAGAATCCGTAACCATGGACAAATTTCCTACCATAGAAATCATGTCATCCGCTGTCTGTGAGGACTGTTCCTTCATCCGCTGCATCTGTTCCAGCATTTTCTGCTGTTTTTCAGCACCCATCAGATTCGAAAGCATGGAAGCCGTTCTTGCACAAAGCATGGTAAAAATTGCCGCAATTGCAATAAGTACCAATGCACGTGGAATAATTCCAAAAATCACAACCCGGTCAATTGTATAAAAATTATCATCCGGCAGTGTCTCCAGATAAAAAGCCAAAAGCTGCCCCACAGAGACACCTATTACCGATAAAACCGTTGCCATGATATTTAACTTCCGAGAAAAGTAAAGACTCGCAATGGCAATGGCATAAATATACAGTACAACCACATGGTATGTAAGTGTGGTACACATCAATGTAATAAAGATTACGGCAGACACCACGTTAAAATATTTTATCCACCATGCCTGAATCTTCATTCCGTTAGACAAAACCGTGGGAATCAGAAGGAGTACACCTCCGGCAATATATGCAATTGTCATGACCTTCATGTCCACCTTAAAAATTCCTAAGAGATTCAGCACATATACCAGCGAAAAAATGACAAAGGTAATGCGCATGACTTTTGCCACAAGCCTGTTTGCTTCCTTTTCATTCTCCGCCAAAATTCCATTTTCTGCTTCTGCTCCCATTCTTCCTACCTCCTGTGTAATCTGCTTCATTTTTCTGCGGTACTCACCCTGTCATGAACCGCTTTTACTTCATCCTTTATGGACAGAAAAAGTTCTGCCAGAAGCGGCTCAAAATCACGTCCGCCTCCTTCCTTTATGATTTCAAAACACTGTTCCAGCGGCATTGCATCCCGGTAACAGCGTTTTTCTGATACCGCATCAAATACATCCGCAACTGCCATGATACGTGCACATAACGGAATCTCCGTATCCTTAAGTCCTCTCGGATATCCCTTTCCATTCCACTTTTCATGATGAAATGTTGATACCTGATATGCCATTTCCATATACTGTTTATCACCAAGATTCCCAAATGTTTCCCGGATAATTCTTCCGCCTTCTTCGGCATGGGATTTCATGACCGCAAACTCTTCCTCCGTCAGTTTTCCGGGTTTCTGAAGTATGGCATCCGGAACGGATATTTTACCAATATCATGCATTGGCGCAGCCATCAGAAGATTCTGTATGTAATCCTTGGTGAGAATTTCCTTATAATGGCCCCGCTTTCTCAGTTCCTTGGCAATAAGCTCCACATAAAGACTGGTTCTCCTGATATGACCTCCCGTATTATCATCCCTCTTTTCCACCAGGGTTGCAAATCCCATGACCATTTCATCATGATAATGCGACAGTTCCTTAATTGCCGGATCTTCCAGGTTACTGTATATCCCAATAATGAGCACCGTAAAGGAAATACTGGTTAAAAGTGCCTCCGGCACAAGCATCTGATATGTGGTTACAACGGCAAGTACCAGAAGATACATAAAAATATTCGCTCTTTTCCGCCGCTCAATGTAATTCCACCGCCGTACGAAAAGAACCAGTGTGAAAAAAATATAAACCGCAACCATGATAAAGCAGGTATACGCCGGTATTCCCATGGAATAATTTGTATTTCTCCCATGTCGGTATTCCAGCGTGCCCATGCCCATTACCAGGATAATAGCATTGATGACAAACGGTAAATATAAAAGCACACGATTTCTCCAGCTTTTGGGAAAGCACTCTGTAATCTGCAGCATATACAGAAACATGGTAAAAATCACAACATCTATGCTCAGCAAAAAGCACATATGTGCAGCTTTATTAATAAACGGAGGAACCAACTCCAGATGATTTACGGTATATGCCGTCAATGCATCAAAAAACAGACTGATAATAACAATCACCAAAAGAATGTCAAATAAGGTTATTTTGTGTTTTCTGCCTTCATAGTGGGATGTCTTAAAATAGTTAAAGGCAATATATAAAATTACAACCAGACAGCCTATTTGTAATCTGCAATATTCCATGTGTTCCTCCCTCTGTTTTTATTTGCACATTTTATTCTAAATCTGCCGGATATCCATTTCGTTCTTTGCTGTTTCGGATTTAAATGCGCATATTCTGCGATTGTTATACTAGTAAATGAATTTTTCAAGTACCCATCTTCCGTCTTCCAGCACTACGGCATTTTCCACAGGATAAGGTTCCTTTACCGGCACATCGGCAGGCCATTCCACACTGGCTGTTACTGTGAATTCACATCTTGTTTCTGTCTGTTTACGGATTTCAATTGTATATTCGGACCAGTCCACGTAATAACCTTTGCCTCCTTCTCCGTCCGTGTCCACATAAAGCTTTCCATCCACATTGACATAACTTGGTTTGTCTTCGTATGGTACCTTATAGAGATACAAGTCTGCAGTTTCCTTACAATAAACAGAACGGATATATTCCTCAAAAGATGCATAATCTGCAAAAACCGTTTCATCCACCTGATATAGTTTACGTCCGTTATACTCTATTCCTTCTGAATTTCTTGGTAGAAAAGTCATTCCAAAAACATTCAGATTACAATATATTCCTTCATCCACAAGTTGTTTTATCATATCTTCTGTTAATTCCCCGGCAGCTTCTGTTCTACTGTCCTGTGTTGTTTCTTGTGTTGTCTCCTGTGTTTCTAAAGTTACCTGCTGGTTTTTTTCAAAATCTTCTTTTCCATTGTTTTCCTTTGTGCATGCACTGCCAATCACCATTGCCATGATGAGACATCCTGTAAATACTTTTCTTTTTAACATCTTTTTCTCCCTTTCTTATCTCTTATTTTTACTTCCCTTTTATCTTCTTTTGTTTTCCCACATTCTTATGATATAATAAATAAACTTGTTCCGTCCATAGTATTTTAACAACCTGTCATTTTTTCCACACAAGCTGTAAAAATAAAAGGACCCCAAATATGGGATCCTCATGTATTTTATATATTATACTAATACCTTTGACAGGAAATCCTTAAGTCTTGGATTCTGTGGGTTTTCAAAGAATTCCTTTGGAGGCGCACTTTCCAGAATGCGTCCTTCGTCAATAAATAACACTTTATTGGCAACTTCCTTGGCAAAACCCATCTCGTGAGTAACGATAATCATGGTCATTCCTTCCCTTGCCAGATCCTTCATGAGATCCAGTACCTCTCCAACCATCTCCGGATCCAGTGCCGAAGTCGGCTCGTCAAAAAGAATCACATCCGGATTCATTGCCAGGGAACGTACAATTGCAACTCTCTGTTTCTGTCCTCCGGAAAGGGTAGACGGATATACATCCGCTTTATCCTCAAGACCAATTCTTCTTAAAAGAGACAGGGCATTTTCCCTGGCTTCCTTCACAATCTCTGCCTTGGTTTGCGTAACCGGAGAGATTGCCTTTTTCTCCTTACGGAAAAGATTGGTAACCTTAAGAAGAGCATTCTTTCTTTTTGCCTTACGCATATCCTGACACTGCACATATACCGGTGCCAGCATAATGTTCTCTATAACAGTCTTGTTATTAAACAGATTAAAATGCTGAAAAACCATTCCCATGTGTCTTCTGTGAATATTAATGTCAACCTTTACATCTGCAATATCCACGCCGTTAAAGATAATCTGTCCGCCGGTTGGGTCTTCCATGCAGTTTAAGCAACGTAAAAAGGTACTTTTTCCGGAACCTGAAGGGCCGACTACCACAACAATGTCTCCCTTATTGATGGTAACGCTAATCCCTTTCAATACCTGATTATTTCCATAATGTTTTTCCAGATTAATTACGTCGATCACTTTTTCTCAGGCTCCTTTCCATGATTTTTATTCCAAGGCTTATAATCATGACAAGCACAATATAAATCAATGCCATTACAAGGTACGGAACCATGAATTCATAGCTGTTACTTCCAATATAACTGAATGCCACGTAAAGGTCTGCGGCACCTACAAAGCTTACAACGGATGTCTCTTTTATCAGGGTAATAAACTCATTTCCCAGTGTTGGAAGGATATTCTTAACGGCCTGCGGAATCACGATTTTCACCATGGTTGTTCCAAAACTTAAGCCCACGGCACGTCCTGCTTCCATCTGGCCGGAATCCACGGACATGATTCCGCTACGCATGATTTCCGATATGTATGCCCCACTGTTTAGTCCAAATACCAGTATCGCCACCTGTACTCCGGTCATATGTACTCCCATTAGCGGAAGCATAACATAATAGCATACAAGAAGCTGGACAACCATTGGCGTGCCACGGAACAATCCTACATAGAAACTGCAGAATCCATTCAGGATACGAGGCAGCACCTTGTACTTTGGAACCACCCGGACCGTTGCAATGATTGTACCAATCAGTATTCCAATGACCAGACCAAGAATTGCAATCAGAAGGGTATTCTTAAGACCCTCCAGTACTTTTACATATCCGTTCTGGTTAATAAATATTTCTATAAATCGTTCTACCTTACGTTCAAAATCTCCCATACTATCCTCTTCGTATCCTCTTTGCGGTGCTGCCAGCTGTCTGTTACTGCATCTTGTTAATTGCTTCCGTAATGCATGCTGCCGGTGCGGAATCAATGATTACATAGTCAATATTGCCATTTAATAAATCCTGTACGGCAAGGGAACCATTCTTATAACCAACCGTGGTTACAGGGAGTCCTGCAAATCCCCAGTCAGCATCACCCTCACAGTAGAACTGGCCTGTTGTACCATTCTGAACACCAATCTTAACATTCTTATCCTTGGTGTTTAAAATAGCTTCCACTGAAGCTGCATCAGTACAGGCATCAAATTCCGTATTATCTGTTGTTACGATTAACTTCTGGGATGCGCTGTAATATGCATCAGAGAAATCAACATATTCTTTTCTGTCTTCCTTAATGGTAAGACCTGCCATTGCAATGTCACACTTCTGCTGTCCGACAGATAAACATACTGCATCAAAATCCATGTTCTGAATGACAAGTTCCTTATTCAGATATTCAGCGAGTGCAGCCGCAATCTCCATGTCGATTCCCAGATACTTGTCACCTTCTGTGTATTCAAATGGTTCAAAAGCCGCATTGGTTGCAACAACCAGCTGATCCTTGGATGCATCATATGCTGCAGATGTTACAGGCACCGGTGTGCCATCGCCAAAATAGTGGTTACAGATTTCATCAAACTTTCCGTTTGTCTTAATTTCTGCAATAAAAGTATTCACGGATTGTAAAAGCTCCGGCTGGTTCTTATCCACACCAAAAGCGTACTCTTCCTGAGTCAGTTCAATTTCAATTACCTTTGTCTGCTTCTTTGTGTTGTCTGTACTGCTCTTTGCATCCTTGCTTCCACATCCTGTAAATGCGCCGATAAGCATGATTACAGAGAGTCCGACTGCCATAATCTTTTTCATAATTCTTCCTCCTGAAATAATATTAATTATCCTGCATAATATAACACTTTATGGGAAAAATTGCAATCAAAATAAACTACTTCCTTCCAAGCTGTTCCTTGATTCTGCGAAGTTTCAAAAATAATCTTACAAAACTCCAAAATGCTCCAAAAGAATCTTAATCCCAATGAGTACCAAAACCACTCCGCCTGCAAGCTCTGCCTTATTCTTATATTTCGTTCCGAAAATACTTCCCACTTTCACGCCTCCCATGGAAAGAATACAGGTCGTAACCGCAATCAGTACACATCCAAGCACTGTATTAAGAAACGGGGTCATATTTGCCATAAGTTCCACCGGCACACAGGCAAAGGTAATTCCAACAGCCATTGCATCAATACTTGTTGCAATGGCAAGTATCAGCATTTCCTTAAACTTCAGTGAATCATTTTCTTCCTCTTCTTCCTTTGAGAAGGATTCCTTAACCATATTGCCTCCAATAAGTACCAGCAAAATAAATGCAATCCATGCCGATACCGATTCAATAAATCCTGCAAAACTATTGGCAAGCAGATAGCCGATAAACGGCATCAATCCCTGAAATCCGCCAAACCATAATCCTACTGTCACACATTTTCCCACGGTAATTTTTTTCATGGCAAGTCCTTTACAGATTGCCACGGCAAAAGCATCCATGGAAAGAGCCACTGCCAGCAAAAGCATTGTTACCAAATTCATATAAATCTCCTCCTATCTTCTTTCGTAAGTATTCCTGCATTTTCCCGCTATGTAGGAATTTCCTGTTTTTCCGGCAAAGAAAAAGCAGGCGCTGCCGCCTGCCGGAATAAAAAATCACGCATAGCAACAGCAGCAAACCGTTTGTCTGCTTACTTACTATGCGTGAGTCTCATCTATTAAGGTAAACCAGATTCCTGTATTGTTTCACATTCAGAACCAGTATGTTGACTTACCGCACCGGGAGAGTGCTGACTACTCCCTCACGCTTTTATGCATCATATAACAATTCCGTTCATTTGTCAATCCGTTAATTTTTTAAGAAACTGCTTCGTTCTCTCTTCCCTTGGATTGTCAAATACTTCCTTTGGTGTACCCTGTTCAAGAATTAATCCGTCATCCATGAACAGCACCCTGTCGGAAACCTCTCTTGCAAAATCCATCTCATGGGTCACAATCACCATGGTAGTCTTCTCATCCGCCAAGGCCTTAATAACCTTTAATACCTCACCGGTAAGCTCCGGGTCCAGCGCACTGGTAGGTTCATCAAAGCACAGAATATCAGGCTTTAAGGCAAGTGCCCTTGCAATGGCAACTCTCTGCTGCTGCCCCCCTGAAAGCTGATGCGGATAATTATCCATGCGCTCGGAAAGTCCCACTCTTTTAAGAAGATTTCTGGCATTCTGTTCGATTTCAGCAAGAATCTGCTTTTTATTGGCTTTATAGTCTGGGCGTTCCTTTGCAAGAAGCTCACAGGCAAGCATGACATTCTGCTTTGCCGTGTACTGTGGAAACAGGTTAAAGGATTGGAACACCAGTCCGAAATGCAGTCTGTTCTTGCGAATTTGGGAATCCTTAAGGCTCTTTTTATCCTCACTGTTAAAAATACACTGGTCTTCCACAAAAATTTGTCCTACATCCGGTGTTTCAAGAAAATTAAGACACCGGAGAAGTGTCGTCTTGCCGCTTCCCGAAGAACCGATAATGGAAATTACCTCCCCCTGCTCCATGGAAAAACTGATATCCTTAAGCACGGATGTCTGACCAAAGCTCTTATTTATGTTTTTAACCTCTAATGCCGGCATTTTTTTATCCTCCTACACACGGAAATAATCCAGTTTCTTTTCAATGAAATGGAACAGGATTGTAAGTAATCCACAGAATATCAGGTAAAAGGCTCCGGAATAGAATAACGGCCAGATAATCCCCTTATCTGCAATATAATTCTGTGCAACCATTGTGATCTCCTGAATTGCGATGATTCTGGCAAGAGATGTATCCTTAACCAGTGTAATGATTTCATTACTCATTGGCGGGACGATTCTCTTTATTACCTGTAATAATACCACCTTAAAGAAAATCTGGTTCTTTGTCATGCCAAGTACCTGTCCCGCCTCATATTGTCCTCGCGGGATACCTTCAATACCGCCACGGTAAATTTCCGAAAAATATGCGGCATAATTAATCACAAACGCAATAAATGCTGCATTCATACGTGGGATTGCACTCATGTTAAACAAAAGTCCCGGGCCATAAAACACAATAATTAACTGTAACATCAGGGGAGTTCCCCGGATAATCCACACAAATGTCCGTACCAGCCATCTGAGTGGTTTAAAACGGCTCATGGAACCGAATGCAATTACCAGTCCTAACGGCAATGCAACCAGAAGTGTTCCAAAAAAAAGCTGGAAGCTGACAGAAAATCCACTTAATAATCTCTGTGTAACACTAATAAAGCTCATATGTACCTCTATTCCGTCTTCAAATAATTTCTATCGAATCCTTAATCATTTTTCCTAACAAGTATATCCCATGTCTACCGTAATTTACAAGAGTTTTTGAAAGATTTTCACATTATCTTCCATAATAAGAAAAGAAAAATCCCGAAAGCTCCGTTAATGACCTTCCGGGATTTTACATCTTCAATTATATTTTATATGTTCTTTTATGAAAACTTCCGCCTGAAATTACTTCTGGTTTGCAATTAACTGAAGGGAGAGACCATACTTTTCTGCAAGTGCAGCAAGTGTTCCGTCCTTGATTAATTCATCCGTAGCCTCATTTACCTTTTCCGTTAATGTGCTGCCCTTCCTGAAACCAATACCATATTCCTCAACGGAAAGTTCCACACCGTCTACCATGCAAAGATTAGAATAATCCGTTCCTTCACCAACCATTGCTGCTGCAAGTACATAGTCAAGAACTGCTGCATCAGATGTTCCTGCCTTAACTTCCATAAGAGCATCAGTCTGCTTTCCCACTGCAACATATGTAGCCTGTGAAAGATCTGCATTATCCTGAACTGCACCTTCTCCTGCGGAACCTGCCTCAGCAGAAACCACACCATTCTTAAGAGATGCTGTATCCTTATACTTTTCAGCATTATCTTTCTTTATTACAATAACCTGCATGTTCTTGATGTACGGATTGGAAAAATCAATGCTCTGCTTTAAGTCTTCCGTAATTGTCATTCCGTTCCAGATACAATCAATGCTCTTGGATTCCAGTTCAATCACCTTGGTATCCCAGTTAATTTCCACGAATTCTGCTTCCAGTCCAAGTTTTTCACAAACTGCCTCAGCATACTCTGTATCAAAACCGACAAGCTTATTATTTTCATCACGATAATTCATTGGTTCATAAATGGTGATACCAATTACAAGCTTACCCTTGTTCTTTACATACTCATAATCATCATCTGTTGCTGCAGATGCCGTTGTTTCTACTGTTGTTGTTGCCTCTGTTGCTGTTGACTGTGCCTGAGTGGAATCCGTGCTGTCTGACACACTGCCGGATGATTCCTTTGTGCCACAAGCCATCATTGTCATGGCAAGTACTGCCATCATTCCTAATGCGACTAATCTTTTTCTCATGTCTTTCCTCCTGAAATATGTCCCTGTGGGGCATTAATCTGTGTCTGTCATATTCAGACGCAGATATTCTATCACACAGGGACAAAACTGTAAAATATTTTTTGAAATTTTTCCTATATTATGTAGTACAAAGATCCTGTTTTATTTTCCGGAACAGTTATTACAATTTCCCGAGCATCCTCCCGCACTGCAGCCACAACCCGAACTGCCCTTTTTCTTAAGCTTCTTCTTTAAATGTAACGCTGCCATCACACAGAGAACTACAATAATGATTACCAACACATCTGCAAAATTCATGCCATCACCTGATTCCATTTGATTTATTACAAGTTAGTTATGTATAACTTTGTTTTATAATAGTACACTTCTCCACTAATGTCAACACTATTTTTCTTCTTGCCAGTTTTTTGAATGCTTGATACAATAATTCTGATATAAAATTTATTTTGAAGGAGATTTATTATCATGGGCGGATTTTTTGGCGTTGCAGCAAAAGACGACTGCTTATTTGACCTTTTTTTCGGAACAGATTACCACTCCCATCTGGGGACAAGGCGCGGAGGACTGGCCGTATACGGCGAGAACGGATTTGACCGTGCCATCCACAATATTGAAAACTCACCGTTCCGTACAAAATTTGACAAGGATGTACAGGAAATGAAGGGATACTATGGAATCGGATGTATTTCCGATTATGAACCACAGCCTCTCATTGTACGTTCCCACCACGGAACATATGCCATTACCACGGTCAGCAAAATCAACAATTCCCAGGAACTGATTGAAACACTGTTTCATAACGGCAATTCCCACTTTCTGGAAATGAGCGGCGGTGACGTCAATCCGACAGAGCTTGTTGCAGCCATGATAAATCAGAAGGAAAATATCATAGACGGCATCCATTATGCACTGGAGCAGGTGGACGGTTCCCTGACTCTCATGATTCTGACACCAAAGGGTATCTATGCCGCCCGTGACAAATATGGACGAACCCCTATTGTCATCGGCAAGAAGGAAGATGCTTACTGTATTTCCTTTGAATCCTTTGCCTATCAGAACCTTGGATATCAGGATTACAAGGAACTGGGACCGGGAGAAATTGACATCATAACACAGGAAGGTGTCAAGACCTTAATGGCTCCGGGAAAGAAAATGAAGATTTGTACCTTTTTATGGGTATATTACGGATATCCGTCCAGTTCCTATGAGGGAATCAGCGTGGAGCAGATGCGTTACAACTGCGGTGCCGCACTTGCCAGAAGGGATAATGTAAAACCGGATATTGTTGCAGGTGTTCCGGATTCCGGCACGGCACATGCCATCGGTTATTCCAATGCTTCCGGAATTCCGTTTTCCCGTCCGTTCATTAAATACACCCCGACATGGCCACGTTCTTTCATGCCGACCATGCAGAGTAAACGTAATCTCATTGCCAAGATGAAACTGATTGCCGTACACGACTTAATCAAAGACAAAAGTCTTCTTTTGATTGATGATTCCATCGTACGTGGAACACAGCTTCGCGAAACAACGGAATTCTTATATAAGAGTGGTGCCAGGGAGGTACACATCCGTCCTGCCTGTCCGCCGCTGATTTACGGATGTAAGTACCTGAATTTTTCACGTTCCTCGTCTGAAATGGACTTAATTACCAGACGCGTGATTGCCCGTCTGGAAGGCACGGAAAACGTATCGGATGAAGTATTACAGGAATATGCCAATCCTGAATCCCAAAAATACGAACAGATGGTAGAAGAAATCCGCAAAGAGCTAAACTTTACCTCCTTACGTTACAGCCGTCTGGATGACATGCTGGAGGCTGTGGGCATTCCACCGGAAAATCTGTGTACCTACTGCTGGAACGGCAAAGAATAATTGCCAATCCTGCTATTATATGGTATTATGGTAAAATACGCGTGAAAGGGGTATTACTTTATGAAAATGCATGAATCACCGGAAGATTATCTGGAAACCATCCTGATTCTCTCGGAAGAAAATGAATCGGTCCGTTCCATCGATATTGCCACCCATCTCGGTTTTTCCAAGCCCAGTGTCAGTGTTGCCATGAAAAAGCTTAAGGAAAACGGTTTTATTTCCATGGATCCTTATGGTAAAGTGATGCTCACGGATGCCGGACACGAGATTGCATCCAAAGTATATGAACGCCATCAGGTTATCTCCGGCTGGCTTACTTCCATCGGTGTTTCCGCAGAAACTGCCTTAAAGGATGCCTGCCGTATCGAGCATGTCATAAGTGATGAAAGCTTCGCAAAACTCAAGGAATTATATGTAAGAAAGGATTTATAAAATGATTAGTGCAAACAATGTAACACTTCGAATTGGAAAAAAGGCTCTCTTTGAAGATGTCAACATTAAATTTACCGAAGGAAACTGCTACGGTCTTATCGGCGCCAACGGAGCCGGCAAGTCAACATTTCTTAAAATCTTAGCCGGTCAGATTGAACCGTCCAAGGGTGATGTTACCATAACTCCGGGACAGCGTCTTTCCTTTTTGCAGCAGGATCACTTCAAGTATGATGAATATGTTGTACTGGATACGGTTATCATGGGAAATGCCAGACTCTATGAAATCATGAAAGAAAAAGAAGTAATCTACTCCAAGGAGGATTTTACCGAAGAAGATGGAATTAAGGCCAGTGAACTGGAAGCCGAATTTGCCACATTAAACGGCTGGGAAGCTGAATCCGATGCTGCACAGCTTCTGAACGGACTGGGTGTTGATACCGAACTTCACTCCAAATACATGAAAGACTTAAACGGCAGTGAGAAGGTTAAAGTGCTTCTTGCACAGGCGCTCTTTGGCAATCCGGATATTCTTCTTCTGGATGAGCCGACCAACCACCTGGACTTAGATGCCATCGCATGGCTTGAAGAGTTTTTGATTAACTTTGAGAATACGGTAATTGTCGTATCCCACGACCGTTACTTTCTGAATAAGGTCTGCACACAGATTGCGGACATTGATTATGCAAAGATTCAGCTTTATGCCGGAAACTATGATTTCTGGTATGAATCCAGCCAGCTTCTCATCAAGCAGATGAAAGAAGCCAACAAGAAAAAGGAAGAAAAAATCAAGGAATTACAGGAATTTATCCAGCGTTTCTCTGCAAATGCCTCCAAATCCAAGCAGGCGACCTCCAGAAAACGTGCCCTTGAGAAAATCGAACTGGATGAGATTCGTCCTTCCAGCCGTAAATACCCTTACATTGATTTTCGTCCGGCAAGAGAAATCGGCAACGAGGTTCTTACCGTTTCAGGTCTTTCAAAGACCATTGACGGTGTAAAGGTACTGGATAACATTTCCTTTATCGTAGGGCATAATGACAAGATTGCATTTGTCGGTTCCAACGAACTTGCAACCACTACCCTGTTTAAGATTCTCGCCGGGGAAATGGAACCGGATGAAGGAAGCTATAAATGGGGAATTACCACCAGCACTGCTTATTTTCCAAAGGACAGCGGTGCGGAATTTAACAGTAACGACACCATCGTGGAATGGCTGACACAGTATTCCCCGGAAAAGGATGTAACCTATGTCCGTGGCTTCCTCGGAAGAATGCTTTTTGCCGGTGATGACGGTGTGAAGAAGGTAAAGGTACTATCCGGAGGCGAGAAAGTACGGTGTCTTCTCTCCAAGATGATGATTTCCGGGGCAAATGTCCTGATTCTGGATGAACCGACCAACCACTTAGACATGGAATCCATTACAGCACTCAATAACGGCTTAATCAAGTTCTCCGGTGTCTGCCTGTTCACCTGTCATGACCACCAGTTTGTCCAGACAACGGCAAACCGTATCATGGAAATTGTTCCAAGCGGCCAGCTGATTGATAAGCTTACTACCTATGATGAATATCTGGAAAGTGATGAAATGGCCAGAAAGCGTCAGGGATTTGCCGCTGCCGTTTCAGATGATGATGACCTTGAAGCAGAGGATTAATCCGTCTCTTTCCGAACTTGTGAATCATAATGAAAAGAGGAATTTATTTTGGATATTGTTGATTTACATGTCCACTCAACTGCCTCAGATGGAACCTTAAGTCCATCTGAGGTTATTTGTCTGGCAAAAGAAACAAAGCTTCGCGCCGTTGCGCTTACAGACCATGATACCATTGCCGGCATAGAAGAAGCACTGGATGCCGGTAAAGAAATGGGAATCGAGGTCATTCCCGGAGTAGAACTCAGCTGTTCTTATCTAAAGAAAGAAATACACATCGTGGGACTGTTTATTGATTATGAGAATCCGGACTTTTGTGCTGAACTGGATTACCTTAAGGATACCCGTGACACCCGTAACGAACAGATGGCAGAAAAATTTCAGGAACGAAACATCCCCGTTACCACCGTAATGCTAAAAGAACGTTTTCCGGATGCAGTCATTACGCGGGCACATTTTGCTTCCTGGCTTCATGAAAATAATTTTGTTTCTTCCGTCAGGGAAGCCTTTGACCGGTATCTTAACGATAACGGTCCCTGCTATGTTCCACGGTATAAGATGCCATGTGAGGAAACCATCCGCCTCATTCATGACGCAGGTGGTATTGCCATCCTTGCCCATCCAATCCTATACAAAATGGGAACAGCCGAACTTACGAAAATGGTCGTTTACCTGAAAAAATGCGGTCTTGACGGTATCGAAGCCATCTATTCCACATATACTCCTTCTGATGAAACCCTGATTCGGAAACTGGCAAAAGAAAACCGCCTGACAATATCCGGCGGTTCTGATTTTCACGGTGATAACAAACCTTATATAAAGCTTGGAACCGGGAAGGGAAATCTCAAGATTCCGTATGAGGTACTTACGAATCTGCGAAATATCCTTCCTTAATCATCGCAATCATATGAATGGCAATATTGGGATCAAACTGCTTTCCCATATTGTCATTTAATTCTTTTAGAATCTGCTCCATTGGGAGCTTCGCACGATAACAGCGGTCACTGTTCATGGTATCAAAGGAATCGGCAACACAGATAATTCTTGCATAGAAAGGAATTGCCTCTCCTGCAAGTCCTTCGGGATACCCCTTTCCATCGTACCGCTCATGATGATACATGGCACCGTCACTGATTCCTTCTATTGCAGTGAAATTCTTCAATGCCTTTCCACCTGCAATGGTATGGGTCTCGATGGCAACTCTTTCCTCATCCGACAGCTTGGCATTTTTATTGAGGATAACATCCGTTGTTCCTATCTTGCCGCAGTCATGCATTAATGCTATGTAATACAGGTTCTGTAATTCTTCTCCGGAAAGTCCAAGTCTCTTTCCAAGTTCCACAGAATATTCCGCAACACGCCTGGAATGCTCCCTGGTATAAGGATCCTTGGCATCAATCAATCCTGCCATGGTATCCATTGCCTGACTGATTATCTCTTCATCCCGCTTCTGTCTCCTGCGGTAACGTGCAACCTTAATTTCGCTGACCAGATGAATCAACAATATAATAACCCATAGCACCAGGCATCCTGCCAGAGCCCAGAATCTCTTATACTGGGTTACTTTACGGACCAGCCTGCCCTCAATAGAGCCTCCGGTAAAATCCATAACTTCCCCGGAATACAGCACACTGCCAAAGGTAATGGATTCTCCTGCCTTAATTGGATTATTATATTCCACCGGGGTAATAATGATGTAATTTCCCTCAATAACATACTCTCCATTCCATGCGCTGTCAATTCTACATTCCATTGGAACTTCCAAAGTAATAATCCAGTCTGAAAGATCCATTTCTGTATTATTCGTTATGATTCCGTCATATTGTGCACCGAATTTCTCATTCTTGGGTCTTTCGGGAGAATCCCATCCCTCCGATACCGATATTTCCAAATCAAAGGAATTGTTCTTCTCCCCATTTACCAGTTCTGATTTAAAAAGAGCACTGGACTCCCTGTAAGCTTCCACATATAACATCAGAAATCCAATTGCAATCAATATGATAATCCCTGTAAATACTATTACCCTCTTCTTACTCATCTGTCATCCCATCTTTTATAAGAAAGTCCTCTTTTGATTTTATGGAAGTAATATTTTCCGTTTAAGCCTCATCAATTGCTTTTCCGATATCATGTCTCATGTACTTATTCTCAAAGTCAATCCACTCGGTTGCCTTATAGGCATTGGCACGTGCTTCCTTAAGATTGGCTCCCGTTGCCGTTACGCCAAGTACACGGCCGCCGTTTGTCACAATACCGGCATCCGTCCGCTTACTTCCTGCATGGAATACAAAGTAATCATCTTTATCCTTAAAGTTCTCAAGTCCCCTGATAACAAAGCCTTTTTCGTACTTTTCCGGATAGCCGTCGGATGCCAGTACGACACATACCGCTGCATTATCCTCGAACTGAAGATCAATCTGATCTAATGTTCCATCGATGCATGCCTCAAAGACTTCCACGATATCATTCTTCATTCTTGGAAGAACAACCTGTGTCTCCGGATCGCCAAAACGTGCATTATACTCAAGGACTCTTGGTCCTTTTTCCGTAAGCATCAGTCCAAAGAAGATAATTCCCTTAAAGGTTCTTCCTTCTGCCTTCATGGCATCCACCGTTGCCTGGTAAATGTATTTCTTACAGAATTCATCAACTTCTTTAGTATAGAAAGGACTTGGTGAAAAAGTTCCCATACCGCCGGTATTAAGGCCCTGGTCACCATCTTTTGCTCTCTTGTGATCCTGGGCAGATGTCATGATTTTAATGGTGTCACCGTCTACAAAGGATAATACCGAAACCTCACGGCCTGTCATGAATTCTTCAATGACAATGGTATTCCCTGCATCACCAAACTGTTTGTCAAGCATCAGTGTCTTAACACCTTCCATTGCCTCTTGTCTTGTATTACAGATAAGAACACCCTTTCCCAGTGCGAGGCCGTCCGCCTTTAACACAATCGGCATATCTGCTGTTTCAAGATATTTCATGGCATCCTCAGGGGAATGAAAATTCTCATAGGCTGCTGTCGGGATGTTGTATTTCTTCATCAGATCCTTGGAAAATGCCTTGGATCCTTCCAGAATTGCAGCATTCTTTCTCGGTCCGAATACACGAAGGCCTTCTGCCTCAAATGCATCCACGATTCCGCCAACCAGCGGATCATCCATGCCGACAACCGTTAAATCAATTGCATTCTCCTTTGCAAAAGCTGTTAATTTATCAAATTCCATTGCACCAATCGGTACGCATTCCGCAATCTCACCGATTCCGGCATTACCCGGTGCACAGTAAATCTTATCAACCTTCTTACTCTTTGAAATCTTCCAGCAAAGTGCGTGTTCTCTTCCACCGCCGCCAACAACCAGTACCTTCATTATAAAAGTTCTCCTTTTTATTACATTTTAGCATATACATTATTATAATAAAAAGAAAGGAATAAATCAATTAAGAGTTTATAAGACCGGTAATAATCTCAATGCATTTTTCATACCCCAGCACACTGCTGTTAAGTGCCAGGGAATAATTCTTCACATCCCCCCAGGTACGATTGGTATAATAGTTATAATTGAGGCTTCTCTTCTTATCCGTCTCTGCCATGAGTTTTATGGCATCTTCCGGACTCTTTTCATAAAGTTTCTGGATTCGTTCACTCTTTTCCTTCTCATTTCCATAAATAAATACATTCAGGCAATCCTCTCTGTCCCGTAGAATGTAATCGGCACATCTTCCCACGATGACACATGGTTCTTTGTCTGCCAGTGTAAGGATTATTTTTCTCTGTGCGGCAAGAACATAGTCTTCCATTGATTGCCCTGAATTGTCACGTCCGGCAAGCAGGTAGGAAAACAACGATTTTGTCGGTGCATACTCGCCCATTTTTTCTATGTAATCCTTTGCAAGTCCGGTCTGTTCTGCCACCTTTGCGATAATTTCCTTGTCATAATAGGAAAATCCCAGACGGTTTGCCACCTTCTCCCCGATAAATCTTCCGCCGCTTCCGAATTCACGACTGATTGTAATAATATGATAACTCATGATAAAACCTCCTTTTTAGCCTTTTGCTCTTTCTTTTTTCTCATCATTACCAAGTGTGCGGTAGGTATATGCAATGACACCGGCCGACATGATAAAGGTAAGAATATCCGATACCGGCATGGAGTAAAGCACTCCGTCCAGTCCGAAAAATACCGGAAGGATAATTGCAAATCCCACGCCAAAGATGACTTCCCTGATCATGGAAAGGACGGTGGAAGCAAGTGCCTTACCCAGTGACTGCAGATAAATAAAGGTTCCCTTATTTACCGTTGCAAATACCATCATGCACAAGTATGTACGGAACGCCTTGATTGCAAAATCCGTATAATACTGACTCTCATTTGCCGCACCGAAGATTTGAATCAGCTGTCCCGGGAACACTTCAACAATGAACAGTGCCACTGCTCCCACAATGGCTTCACAGATAAGAAGTTTCGTAAAAAGAGCTTTTGCACGGTCAAACCTTTTGGCACCCATGTTATATCCCACAATCGGTATGCATCCCGCTGCCATGCCCACTGCAATGGATATGACAATCTGGAAGAACTTCATGACAATTCCTACAACCGCCATGGGAATCTGTGCATATTCTGCCTGTCCGAAAATGGCATCCATTGCACCATATTTACGAATCATGTTGTTAATTGCCGCCATTGCCGCAACCAGTGAAATCTGTGACAGAAAGCTTGTAATTCCCAGTGCCAGATAACGTCCTGCAAGCTTTG
This sequence comes from Thermoflexaceae bacterium, assembly GCA_029226085.1. Lineage (GTDB taxonomy): Bacteria > Bacillota > Clostridia > Lachnospirales > Lachnospiraceae > MGBC120314. The sequence goes on along the minus strand of JAQXXN010000217.1, from coordinate 3,538 downwards.
TGTGAATTCTAAAACTTGCTTTGGACAACTTTACCGCTTTCATGTGACACAAATACCATACTGCCAGTACGGCTGTCACAACCTGCCCTGCAACCGTGGCAACTGCAGCACCCATCATGCCCCATTTCAAAACAAAAATAAAGATTGGGTCCAGAATGATGTTCACGACAGCACCTGCCAGTGTGGAAATCATTGCAAATTTTGGACTTCCATCAGAACGGATAACCGGATTCATTGCCTGTCCGAACATGTAAAACGGAATTCCCAGCGAGATATAGAAGAAATATTCCTTGGACTGTATAAATGTCTCTTCATTTACCCTGCCACCGAACATGGATAGAATTTGTTCATTAAAAATAAGATATACTGCCGTAAGAATCACACTGGAAATAACGCAAAGAAGGACTGCACTGCCAATACTCTTATGTGCATTTTCCTTTTCATCCGCGCCAAGACAGATGCTTACAAAAGCACAACATCCATCGCCAATCATGACAGCAATCGCCAAAGCCACAACGGTCAGTGGAAATACAACCGTATTAGCAGCATTTCCGTAAGAACCAAGATAGCTTGCATTGGCAATAAATATCTGGTCCACGATATTATAAAGTGCCGCTACTAATAATGAAATAATGCAGGGTACGGAATACATCCGCATTAATTTCCCTATTTTTTCTGTTTCCAGAAAAGTATTTGATTTTTGTTCCATAATAACCTCCTAATGGTCTGATACCATATCTTTTTTCCATAACAAAAAGGCGTAAATCCAAATCTGGATTTACGCCTTTTTGCTACTCGACAGTATGTATTTTATCAAATGATAAAAGAAAAAGTCAAGAAAATTTTCACTCACAAATCTGCCATGAGCCTACTTCGGACGTACCGTAAGTCTGGTTATCAGTCCATTTTCATCTACCCTGCGCACCGTTGCAATTGCCATGACATAGTATCCTCCAATGGATGCCACAAACTCTGCCTGCCAGTCATTTACAATTTCTGCATCGGAAATCTGATACTGGCGGAAAGAAAATTTATTCTTGAAAAACATGTCAATGGCTTCCCTGCCATATACATGATATTCCTGACGTCCGGTACTGTTCGGGCAGTAATCCCTGAGGGTGCCGTCCGGTGCAAAGATTTCCGCAAGTGCTTGATTATCACATCTTTTTAATGCATCTATATACTTTTCAATCGCTCTCATTGTCATTTCCTCCCATTAATATACCTTTTCTGAATTCAACAGTGCATCCGTTCCGCCATCAGTAAACAGAATGATACCATTGACGCCTCTTGCCGCATTGGACAGAAGGAACTTCATGGATTCGGCGATTTCTTCCGGATCCATCAGTGCATCCGAACCATAACGTACCGGTATTGGGAGGGCGCTTACCGCAAATTTTGCCGCATCACTTAAGCTGTCTGTCATCGGTGTCCGTACATTTCCCGGTGCAACGGCATTGACACGAATTCCATTGGCTGCCCAGGATGCCGATACTCTTCTGACCCATCTTGCGAGAGCATACTTGGTAGCCATGTAAATGGACTGTCCCACGGTCTGGTTTTTGGCATCCAGATTCTTAACAATGTTACAGATTCTCTGTTCGTCTCCCACGTTATTTAAAAGGTCTACAATATCCATGCGTCCGGTTCCCTGTGATATGGTATTAGATACTGTTACCACAACGCTTCCGCGCTTTTTCTTAAGCAGGTCATAGACACCTCTTGCCACCTTTACCGTGCCAAAATAATTTAACGAAATAACAAGCTCAAGATTACCGCAGTTACCGGATACGCCTGCATTACAGATAATTCCGTCCAGACCGTCCCTGCATTTTTCATGAATTGCATCAATTGCGCTCTGTCTTCCCTCCGGTGTGGCAAGATTGGCACAGATATCGCCATTCTTTAAATCCACGTTAATAACCTCATGTCCTTCGTTCTTAAGAATTGCAACTGCAGCTGCTCCAATTCCGCTTGAGCCGCCTGTTACTACATATACACCCATGATTTCCTCCTAACCGCCTTACGGCTTTCTCTTGTTTTTTACTGATATCTTTATTATAATGATTACTGATATCTTTTAAATACTCAATTTATAAAAATTTTAGGAGGTCAGATGCATGATTACCGTGAATTTAAATTACGAATCTGCCACATCCCTTTACATACAACTTTATGAAAGCATCAAAAAAGACATCATAAATAAATCCCTTGCTCCGGATTCCATCCTTCCTTCCAAGCGCTCCCTTGCAGCCCATCTTGGCATCAGTGTAAAAACCGTGGAAAATGCTTATTCCCAGCTTCTTCTGGAAGGATATGTATATTCCGTTGAAAAAAAGGGCTTTTTTGTCAGTCAGCTTTCCGATTACCGCACACCCTCCGTCCGTACCCGGCCTTATCATTCCAAATATCAGGATGAAGCTTATCTGGTAGATTTGAAGGCAAATAAAAACAGCATGGAAATGTTTCCGGCTTCCACCTGGTACCGCATGATGCGTGAAACACTTTCTTATGACACATCCCGCCTCTTGGATACCGTACCTTTTAACGGTCTTAGCGAGCTTCGTATTGCAATCGCACGCTATCTTCTGGAATTTCGCGGAATGACCGTTTCCCCTGACCAGATTATCATCGGAGCCGGTACGGAATATCTGTATACCCGTCTTATCCAGCTTCTCGGACGAAACACTCGTTTTGCCGTGGAAGACCCGGGTTACAATAAAATCCGCGCCATATATCAGAGTAATGAGGTTTTTTATGAGGCAATTGGGCTGGATAAGGACGGCATCCGCATGGATTTCTTAGAAGCCTCCGATTGTGATGTGGTGCATGTCGCACCGGCGCATCACTTTCCCCTTGGTCTTGTAATGCCCATTACCAGAAGGCTTGAACTTCTCTCCTGGGTTAATGAAAAAAAGGACCGCTACATCATCGAGGATGACTACGACTGTGAATACCGTTATCACGGAATTCCGGTTCCTCCCCTGTACAGTATTGATGTACGTGGAAAGGTAATATACATGAATACGTTTTCCAAATGTATTGCCCCTGCCGTCCGTATCAGCTATATGGTACTTCCGGAGGAGCTTATGGAAAAATATATTTCTACCATGAATTTCTATTCCTGCTCTGTTTCAAGCTTCGACCAGTTTACCCTTGCGAAATTCATGGACGGCGGCTATTTAGAGCGCCATATAAACCGCATGAAGCGTTTCTATGTAAAACAGCATAACGACTTTATCGAGGCAATCAGCCATTCTTCGCTATCCGAAAAGTCCCAGGTTATCGAAGACGCTGCCGGAACCCATTTCCTTCTGAAAGTCACCACCTCTCTTACGGACAACGAGCTGATTCAGAAACTCAGAGAAAAGAAAATCCTCATCTCCTGCCTGTCCGAGTACTGTGAACATCATAATCCGGCTTATGATGCAACACTCATCATCAATTATTCCGGTATTACAGCACAGCAGATTCAGTATTTCGTGGAGACTTTGAATGGAATTCTTTAAGGATATTACAGGAATATACCTCAAACATA
>JAQXXN010000216.1 GCA_029226085.1 Thermoflexaceae bacterium | reverse complement strand
TATTTCCTCCGTATCACCAGTTGACTGCATGATTGCTTCCATTGCCTTTTCTTTGCTTCCATACCACTTCATTAAATCCGTCATAGCCTGTTCATTTGCAAAACCGGATGATAAGTATTCTTTATAATTTTCCAAACTTCCAAACTTTTGCACCTGTTCATCAATATTCTCTTTCGACATACATTCTAACGTATGATTCACAATTTTCTGCACTTCATCATTACTAAACGCTTCAAAACTCATAGTATTGACTCCTTTCATTACATCCGTGATCAACTCAATAATCCCATTTAAACGATTTCGCTTCTGTTCCAGCAAAATCTTTTGCGTTATTAAAATCTGTTCTTTATCATAATTCGGAGTATCCATGATTTTCTTAATATCAATCAACGGTATTTCCAATTCTCTAAAGAACAAGATTTCCTGCAACTTTTCTAATGCTTTGTTGTCATAGAGCCGATAACCAGTCTCTGTTAATTCAGTTGGTTTTAACAGACCAATTTCATCATAATATCTCAACGTCCTTATACTTACTCCGGTTATCATAGATACCTCTTTTACAGTCTTCATTTTTCCTCCTTTCGCATTAATCGTAAACCGTTACGTTACGAGAGAGTCAATACATAACATTTGTTTTTACAGCAAAAAAATGTCCTACACCTATTTATATGAATTAATTTCTAAATAGTGGGGCATTTTTGAACTAATCAATATCAATTATCTATATTTTCCAATACTCAAGTGATAACTCATTTTCTATGATTATTTTCTTTTATTATTTTCAATATATTTAGTATTAAAAAATATCCCGAACAAAAACCAACAAAGCATGCACAAGCAATCAAACCTTGAACATTCTCATGGATTGTTCCATGAAGTAACTTAGGTATATGGCAACACCTATTCCGATAATACACGCAATAATTCCGATAATTTTCTTCGTCATTTTTCTTATTCACCTTATTTTTGCAGACATCGTTTTTATAGTATTCCTCGCATCTTTCATCATATGCTTTGCCGTGACCAAACAGACAGCCATTTCTTTTCCACAATCAGCTCCCCTTAAAATACCGGACATTCACCATATCCCCCATTTTCACTTCCCGTCCCGCTTCCAAATCAATAAAGCAGTTGCATTCCGTCAGATTATGAATGACCGAAGACGCATGAACCGGAGACGGAATCGTAACCTTTCCATCCCTGCAGAAAGCCCGAATCAGCCTGCGTGCCTTATTTACCTTGGAATATTCACAGTCCAGAACTGCCGTTTCGCATTTTGCCTGATACGAGGAATTCCCCATCATTTTCGCAATGGCATCCCAGAAATACAATTCAAAATTTGCAACTGCCGCATAAGGATTTCCTGACAGGCTTAAAATAACCTTCTCATTCAGAACACTGGCAAGTGTGGGCGTTCCCGGCTGAATATTGGCACGACGGAATAACACCCGTGCTCCTGCCGTCTCAAGAACTGTCGGAATAATGTCTTTTTTCCCAACGGATACTGCCCCTGTGGTTATGACAAAATCTGCAGTTTCAACAGCCAAACGGATTTTTTCAAGCAGAAGTTCTTCATCATCCACACAAGTTTCCATACGAACCACCTTAAGTCCTTCTCTCTTAATATCTGCTGCAAGCATATATGCGATACTATTATAAATCTTTCCGGGAAGTAAACTTTTTCCCACTTCCATTACTTCTGTTCCCGTGGAAATAATGGCGATTTTAGCAGGCTGGCGAACGCAGACCCATTCTACGCCAAGGCTTGCAAGAAGTCCCACGTGCACAGAAGAAAGTCTGGTATTTTCCTTGATAACCACATCACCGGTCTGAATGTCCTCTCCCATCCTGCAATAATTGGAAAATGCTTTCAGCGATGCGCAAATCTGCACATTATCCTCACCATAATCCGTATCCTCCTGACGGATGACCGCATCAAAGCCCTCCGGTACAAAAGAACCTGTCATGACTCTTACCGCCGTATTTTTTTCATAAGGAATTTCCTTATAATCTCCTGCCAAAAGCTCACCTGACACCTTTAACACCACCGGATTATCCTTGGATGCTCCCGCTATATCTTCTGCTCTTACGGCGTAACCATCCATTGCAGACTTAGGAAATGGCGGCACCATCATTTCAGCAACCACATCTTTTCCAAGAACCATACCTTCACACTCCGTAATGTGTACCATCATAGTCGTCTCTTTCCGTACAATCTCATCCAACAACCGCATACGGCATTCTTCAATCTCCATCCTCTTCACCTGCCTGTCTCTCGTCCTTATTTTTTATTACAAAAATTCAAACTTCTGCCAAAGGGCAGTCCATGGCAGAAGTTTGAATTTTTCCTTTTTTAAAATTCCTTCGGATTCGCATTCACATACTTCTTAAAATAATACTCCAAATCAAAATAGGTATGCTCTTCGCTAGATTCCTCCACACTCCAATCCGGATTTTCGTCCAGATTCGGGAAATACGTATCTGCCTCGTAAGCAAAATCAATCTTTGTCACATGCGCTACCTTACAGTATGGCAGAAACTGCCTGTAAATGGTTTCTCCGCCAATAACATAGATATCTTCTTCATCATATTTTTTCAGTTCCTCTAAGGCTTCCTCCACGCTATGGCAGACAATCACACCGTCTTTTTGATAATCCGGATTCGCCGTAATCACAATATTAGTACGGTTCTTTAACGGATTACCACCCGGAAAGCTCTCAAGCGTCTTTCTTCCCATGACAACCACCTTTCCCGTGGTTTCACTGCGGAATAACTTCATGTCCTCCGGAATACTCACCAGCAGTCCTCCGTTTTTTCCAATCGCCCAATTCTTATCTACTGCAACAATTAAATTCATCTTACTCCTCCTGTTTCCAAAAACATTTATCCTTAAACTGCCACCGGAATATTGGTTATCTGTGGTCCGGTCACATAATTTTCCAATGCAAAATCATTTCTCGTAAACTGATAAAAATCCTTAATGTCCGGATTCATCTTAAATACCGGTGCATCATGTGTTTCTCTTGAAATCAGTTCTTTTACCAGCGGAATGTGTCTGTCATAAATATGAGCATCTGCAATCACATGCACAAGCTCACCCACTTCCATGTCACACACCTGTGCAAACATATGAACCAGTGCCGCATACTGACATACATTCCAGTTATTTGCCGCAAGAACATCCTGGGAACGCTGGTTTAAAATGGCATTAAGCTTTAACTTTCCTGTTTCCTTATTTGGCGTCACGTTAAAGGTCATACTGTATGCGCACGGATACAGATTCATTTCATGCAAATCCTGATGAACATAGATATTCGTCATGATTCTTCTGCTGTATGGATTGTTCTTTAAGTCATAAAGCACACGATCCACCTGATCCATCATGCCTTCCTTGTACTGATGCTTTACTCCCATCTGATAGCCGTATGCCTTTCCGATGGAACCATTTTCATCCGCCCATGCGTCCCAGATATGGCTGTGCAAATCGTTCACATTATTGGATTTTTGCTGCCAGATCCACAATACCTCATCAATACAGCTCTTAATTGCCGTTCTTCTTAAGGTAATTGCCGGAAATTCCTTGGATAAATCATAACGGTTTACCACACCGAATTTCTTAATGGTATAGGCGTAGGAACCATCTTCCCACTTTGGACGAACTTTCTCACCCTCCGTTGATACACCATTTTCCAAAATATCCTTACACATGTCGATAAAGATTTTGTCTGCCATGCTCATGTTTTTTTCCATCCTTTTTCTTAAATTCTACTGAATACTTCCTTGGACACATAGGCCTTTACGGCAATTCCTTCCCCGGTATACTCTTCACTTAAAAGCTGCCCGTACTTGCGGATTAGCTGTATTTTACCGGCATCCCCGTAATCGTAAACCTTGTCCACATAAATTTTCTGCTCACGTAAAAGTTCTTCTATCAATGATTTTAATTTATCCAATCCCTGCCCTGTCTTTGCCGAAATCATGAGAGTCTTGTCTGCCTGAAAGTCTCTCAAAACAACCTCTTCCTTTACCGCATCCATCTTATTAAACAGCGTTATTACCGGCTTGTCTTCCACACCAAGTTCCCGCAGGGTATCATATACTACATGCATGTGTGCATCCATGTCCGGATTGGAAGCATCCACCACATGAAGAATCATGTCAGAAAACTTTGCCTCCTCCAGTGTGGAACGAAATGCATCAATCAGATGGTGTGGAAGTTTTCTGATAAAACCAACCGTATCCGTTAAAAGAACCGTTTCCCCACTTTCCAGTTCCATGCTTCGTGTGGTCGGGTCAAGAGTTGCAAATAACATATCCTCTGCCAGAATTCCCGCACCGGTCAGCGTATTAAGGAGAGTGGATTTTCCTGCATTGGTATATCCCACAATGGCAATGACCGTGGAAGGATTCTTGCTTCGCTGCTGTCTTAAAACCTCACGGTGTGCTTTCACGTCATCCAGTTCACGATTTAACTGCCCAATCCGGTCACGAATCAGACGGCGGTCCATTTCAATCTTCTTTTCACCCGGTCCCCTTGTTCCGATACCGCCTCCCAGTCTTGAAAGAGAACTATAAAGACCGGCGAGTCTTGACATGCGGTATTTTAACTGTGCAAGCTCTACCTGTATCTTACCTTCGCTGGTGGAGGCATGTCTTGCAAAGATATCCAGAATAACCAGTGTCCTGTCCATTACCTTGGTATCCAGTTCTTCCTCCAGATTCTTAAGCTGTGCCGGTGAAAGCTCATCATCGCACACAACACCGGTTGCCCCGGTTGTTTCAATCAGTTCCCGTACCTCGTCAATCTTTCCCTTACCGATATAAGTGCCCGGATGTACTTTTTCCCGGTTCTGAATTACGATTGCTGCGGTCTCTGCCCCGGCTGTCTTAACCAGTTCTGAAAGTTCCTCAAGAGAAATCTCCGTATCGTCATTATCGGATGTACTTACTCCGATTAGTATTAATTTTTCAATAATTTCCTGATTATCAAATATCTCTGCCATAAATTCCTCACAAACAGGTTTTCTTTCTATTATTGCATTTTTTATTATATCAATTCATGGGGGATTTCTCAATGATTTTTAAAATGGGCAATAAATGTAATAGACACTATCATCTTCGTTATCAAGCTTTAGGTAATTCCAACCAACAGATTCTTCTTTGTTCAATTTCAAAACCATGCCGTTTAAAATATCAAAAACATAAACTACTTCCCTACTTGTTTCCGTTGCAACAAGCTTTCTTTCATCAATCACAAATGTTCCGAAATGCCTGCCGGAATCCAGCGGATTACCTGCCAATTCAAAGGTTCCCTCATCCATATCAATCCGAATACCAAAAATTGCCCGATGATAAGAATCATTAGAAAGCAACAAATAACTTCCGGATTTTAGTTTTCCATTAAAAATACAAATACAAAAAAGCAAGAAAATACATAGCAATCCTAAAACAATAAATTTTTATGTTTTTTCATCTCTTTCCCCTTTGCCGATTATTCATCCACACCGAATTTTTCTATTTATAAAATATAGTATCACAGCCCGGATTTTTTGCAAATAAGATTCGTATAGAATTACACCTGTCCGGAAATCATAAAGTAACCAGAAAATTTATGCGGAGGCTTTCATGCTGATTTGTAACGGAAAAATCCTGACCATGGCGGGAAAAACATTTCAAAACGGATATGTACGCACAAAAGGAAAAATCATCACCGGAACCGGTGACATGAAAGATTTAAAGAAACCCTATAACTCTGAAATCATATTGGATGTAAACGGAAGTATTGTAATGCCGGGAATCATCGATGCCCACTCCCACATAGGCAT
>JAQXXN010000215.1 GCA_029226085.1 Thermoflexaceae bacterium | reverse complement strand
GCTGACATTACTCTTTTTAAGGGGACGGTGGTTCCTGTCGGCGAAGACCAGCTTCCGATGCTGGAACAGACGAAGGAAATCGTCCGCAAGTTTAATGCCACTTACGGTGAAGTGCTGATTGAACCGGAAATTCTGCTTCCGGACAACAAGGCATGCTTAAGGCTGCCGGGTACGGACGGCAAGGCGAAAATGAGTAAATCCCTTGGCAACTGTATTTATCTTTCCGACCCGGAAGATGAAGTAAAGAAGAAAATCATGAGCATGTACACCGATCCGAACCACATCCGTGTGGAAGACCCGGGACAGGTGGAAGGCAACACGGTATTTACTTATCTGGATGCATTCTGTAAGGATGCTCATTTTGAAGAATATCTGCCGGACTACAAGAATCTTGACGAATTAAAAGACCATTACAGACGCGGCGGTCTTGGTGATGTCAAGATTAAGAAGTTTTTAAATAATGTGATGCAGGAAGAACTTGCTCCAATTCGTGCAAGAAGAAAGGAATACGAAAAAGATATTCCGGAAGTTTATAACATTCTGAAACGTGGCTGCGAAAAAGCTCAGGAAGTTGGACGTCAGACCTTAAAAGAAGTTAAAGATGCAATGAAAATTAATTATTTTGACGATGCCGAATTAATTAAGGCACAGTCAGAAAAATATCAGGGTTAATCACTCATCAAAGGAGAGTTCCATGTATCAATGCAAATCCTGTGGCGGCCGTCTGAAATTCGACATTCCGTCACAACAATTAAAATGTGAGTATTGCAGTACCCTCTATGACCCTTATTCCGTTGAGGACGGTTTTGTGGCTGAAGGACACAGTAATTATGACGTTACCATTTTTACCTGTCCACAGTGCGGCGGTGAAATTTACAGCACGGATGAAACTGCAGCCGGTTTTTGCAGTTTCTGCGGTGCTTCTACTGTGCTGGAAAGCCGTCTCGGAAAAAAGACACGCCCCCTGCATGTCATTCCTTTTTCACAGACCAAGGAAGACTGTAAGAAGGAATATGCAAAAGTCATGCGCCGTGCCATTTTTGCACCATCCGCATTAAAGGATAAAACCTACATCGACAGTTTCCGCGGAATCTACATGCCTTACTGGAAATATCATTTCATCCAGGAGGGAACTTTCTCTCTTACCGGTGAGGAATCCCACCGAAGCGGAGATTATATCATCACCAACTACTACAATCTTACCGGAAACATTGATGCCGGATATAACGGTTTAACCTATGACGCTTCTTCCTCCTTTGCTGATAACATCAGTGAACGGGTTGCGCCTTATGACACCCTTCAGATGAAGGACTTCTCACCGGCATTTTTAAGCGGATTTTATGCGGATGTTTCTGACGTGGATGCCAGAATCTATGAAAAAGACATGAAACAACTGGTTTTGGATGAAAGCTTTGAAAAACTTAGAAATTTGCCACAGTTTAAAAGATATTCCATTACTTCCGGCTCCAAGGGATTATCTTCTGTTACAAAACAGGAAAAACCGGAACTTACCATGTTTCCGGTATGGTTCCTTTCTTACCGGAAAAACGACCGTGTTTCTTACGCCACGGTAAACGGGCAGACCGGAAAGGTAGTACTGGATTTTCCCATTGACTACACAAAATATATGATTGGTTCCCTGCTTCTGGCAATCCCAATCTTTCTTTTTCTAAATCTGTTTTTTACCTTTCGTCCCATTACAACACTGATATTTGCACTTATTCTCGGGGGCATTACAAACATTATCCATTATGTGGACGGTAAACGCATCCGTTCCCGTGAATCTCTCATGGATGACAAAGGTGCCAAGGGACGTATTACGCATGTTTCCCGACATTCTTTTGTTGGAAAATTGCTTGAATTTGCAAATATTGCCGCAACTCTTATTTCGATTGTGGTAATGTTTTTAAACCCGGTCTCCGACTGGTACTATTATGGCTGTGTAATTTTTTCGCTTCTTTTTGAACTGCTTCTTTTCATGGACGTGATTGCACAATACAATCAGCTGGCAACAAGACCACTCCCTCAATTTAACCACAGGGGAGGTGATGACCGTGCGTAGAAAATTTCCGTTTTTTTTCATGGGAATTCTTTTCCTGATGCTTTCCCTGTTTCCGGTTGTCGTAACGGCACAGGAGGAAGAACCTTCCGGTTCTTATAAGATTCTTATTGAAGATGATGCCGACCTCTTATCCGATTCGGAAGAAGAACGTTTATACGACATCATGAGTGAAATTTCCGTATACGGTAACGTGGCATTTAAAAGCATCGATTCCAATCCGTATTCTACCTCAGGCTATGCCAGTTCCTATTACATGGATGTTTTCAGAACTGCAAGCGGTACTGTATTTCTAATTGACATGGATAACCGTTACATTTATATATACAGTGACGGAGCCATCTATAATGTCATTACGGACAGCTATGCGGATACCATAACCGATAATGTCTATACCTATGCATCTGCCGGCAATTATTATCAGTGTGCTTACAAGGCATACGAACAGATTCTTTCTCTTCTGAAGGGACAGAAAATTGCCCAGCCGATGAAATATATCAGCAATGTGCTTTTTGCCATCACACTGGCGCTTTTAATCAATTATTTCCTTGTAAGATGCCTTTCACGGACAAGAGAGCCTTCCCGCAGAGAGCTGATTGAAAATATCGAACACTATTGTCTCTTTGATTCTCCAAGAGCCACTTACCGGTCGCAGACCAGAAAATACAGTCCGCAAAGCAGCAGTTCCGGTGGCGGCGGCGGACACTCCGGTGGTGGCGGACACTCTGGCGGCGGTGGCGGACACCGTTTCTAAAGCGGATTTGTTCTTCGCCAGAAGAAGCGGTAATAAACCAGTCCGGTAATGTCCGCAAGCAGCCAGCCAATGGGAACGGACCACCAGATACCGGTCACACCCACGGACGGTATGGACGAAAGCAGATATGCCAGTACCACCCTGGTTCCAAGAGATATTATGGTAAGTACCACGGACATACCAGGCTTTCCCAGTGCCCGATACAATCCATATAACAGAAAGAGGCAGCCGATTCCACAGTAAAAGGCTC
>JAQXXN010000214.1 GCA_029226085.1 Thermoflexaceae bacterium | reverse complement strand
GAAGAAATCAGAAACGGAAACTTAAAGCATGGAATGAAAATTCCTTCCACACGGACTTTGTGCGCCCATCTTCAGGTAAGCCGCAGTACCGTTCAGATGGCGTATGACCAGCTTCTTTCGGAAGGCTATATTGAAGCGGTTCCGTGTAAGGGTTACTTTGTGGCAGAGGTAGAAGGTCTCTATAACGTAAGATTACAACCGGAAGAGTATGTGAAGGCGCCGGTCAGGGAAGAAGAGTACCAGTATGATTTTTCCCCCAGAGGAATTGATCTTAACAGCTTTCCCTTTAACAGCTGGAGAAAAATCAGCAAAAATGTTCTGGTAGATGATAATAAGGAACTTTTTGCCCATGGAAGTGCGCAGGGGGATTTAGAGTTTCGAAAAACCATCAGTAATTATCTCTATCAGTCCAGAGGAGTTGTGGCAAAGCCGGAGAATATTATTATCGGAGCCGGAAATGAATATCTTTTGATGTTGTTAAACCAGCTGATTGCAGGACGTAAATTATTTGCAATGGAGAATCCCACATATAAGCAGACATACCGGATTTTAAAGAGTCTTGGTGAAACGGTGGTTGTTGTGGAACAGGATAAGAACGGGATGTGTGTAAAAAATCTGGAGGATTCCGGTGCCAGTATTGCCTATGTCATGCCTTCCCATCAATATCCGCTTGGAATTGTCATGCCCATAAAGAGGCGCATGGAACTATTAAACTGGGCATATTCCAGGGAAGAACGGTATATTATTGAGGATGATTATGACAGCGAGTTCCGGTATAAGGGTAAACCGATTCCGGCTTTATGCGGATTTGACAAATATCAGAAGGTAATTTACATCGGAACCTTTTCCAAGTCCATTGCACCGGCAATCCGAATGAGCTATATGGTACTGCCTGATGAACTGATGAAATCCTACCGGGAGCGGATTGGTTTTTATTCCTGTACGGTTTCACGAATCGACCAGAAAATTGTGAAAGATTTTATGGAAAGCGGGCACTATGAAAAGCATCTGAATAAAATGCGTGCATTATACAAATCCAGGCATGATGTTTTGATGGAAAGTCTCGCCGGGTTTCAGGAAAAGTTTATTGTCACCGGAGAAAATGCGGGGATTCATGTGTTATTAAAGTCAAAAGAAGGAATTACAGAGGCAGAGCTTATACAGCGTGCCAAAACAGTTCAGGTTAAGGTGTATCCGTTATCTTCAAGTGATATTGAGGATGTACCAAAAGAACGCAATACCGTGATATTAGGATATGCCAATATGGATGAAAAGAAAATCGCAGAAGGAATCGGCTGTCTTAAGAAAGCCTGGAATGTCTGAAAAAAGGACATGCAGAAAAGATTAATTTCTGCATGTCCCTTTTATTAAGCTTCTTCAGAATCTTCTTTCGATTCTTCGCTGGAATCGTTCTCTTCCGGGTCGTTGAAGGACTCAGAAGATGTGTTGATGGTAACATAGGAATTCTCCTGGGAATCGTCATCGCCTTCCTCGTCATTCAGGTCATCTTCAAATTCATCATCATTCAATTCACGCTTAATCGTATCAAATTTGTTATATATGGCAAGCCCCAGTGCAACACCGGCACCAATTACTGCCACACCTGTTAAAAATTTTCCAAAACCATTCTTTGCCATGGTAACCTCCATTTCCGCTACAATAAGCTAAAATTATCTAATTCTATTGTAATACGGATTGTGGTAAAATAAAAGAAAAATTTTATGCAAAGGGAAAAAAGATGAAGGTAATTGAAGAAAACGGCAATGTATTTCTGCAGGAAGTACAGGATTTCAATATTGGTCAGACACTGGAGTGCGGGCAGTGTTTTCATTTTAAAAAAATTGCGGAAGGGGAATATGGTATCAGCGCTTATGGAAGACTTCTTCGTGTAAGACAGGATAGCGAAAACCCCCAAAGTGTGATTCTCATGGATACCACCATGGAAGAATACCGGAATATATGGGAAGACTATTTTGATTTTAAAAGGGATTACGGTGCCATTAAGAAAGCACTTCTGGCAAAAGACAGTGAGTTAAAGGATGCGATTGATACCATGTGGGGTGTGCATATTTTAAATCAGGATTTTTTTGAAACCCTGCTGTCTTTTATTCTGTCACAAAATAAGCAGATTCCTCATATAAAGAAGATTGTTGAAGACATTTCACGGGAATATGGATGTTTTCTTGGAAAAATCGGTAATGAGGAATTCTATTCTTTTCCTGATGTTAATACATTAAAAGAGGTGACGGAAGAGGATTTCCGTAAACTTAAGGCAGGCTTTCGTGCACCTTATCTTTGTGATGCGGTTAAGAAAATCTATGATGGCAGGATAGAAAAGGAAATCTTTGAAGGAATGAACAGTGAGGAAACAATGAAGGAACTCATGAAGATTAAAGGAGTGGGTGAAAAGGTTGCAAGCTGTGTCATGCTTTTTTCATTGGGGAAAAGGGATGCATTTCCGGTGGATGTATGGATTAAGAGAATCATGGAATATTTATATTTTCATGAGGATACGGATAAGGAAACCATCAGGAGGAAAGCTTTCGGAATGTTTGGAGAATATGGGGGATATGCCCAGCAGTATCTTTTCTATTATGGAAAAGTACATAATCTGGGAAAATAACGGTTAAATTTCACTAAAATATAAAAAGCAGAGAAAAACAAAGAAAACAAAAGAAAAAGAAAGAAAATATGAGAAAATATATAAAAACTAAGAAAAATAATGAGTTGCAATGAGAAAGTAAAGCAGATAATATATGATTTAGCAATTAGCACTCGAATTAAATGAGTGCTAACAAAAAGAACATAGAATGGATTTTGACAAGGAGGAATATCACATGAAGTTAGTACCATTAGGCGACAGAGTCGTTTTAAAGCAGTTAGTTGCTGAAGAAACAACCAAATCAGGGATTGTTTTACCAGGTCAGGCAAAAGA
Organism: Thermoflexaceae bacterium; assembly: GCA_029226085.1. Taxonomy (GTDB): domain Bacteria; phylum Bacillota; class Clostridia; order Lachnospirales; family Lachnospiraceae; genus MGBC120314. The sequence goes on along the minus strand of JAQXXN010000214.1, from coordinate 1,890 downwards.
AAAACCTCAGCAGGCAGAAGTAATTGCAGTTGGTCCGGGCGGAGTAGTAGACGGCAAGGAAGTTACAATGCAGGTTAAGGTTGGAGATAAAGTAATCTATTCAAAATACGCAGGAACAGAAGTAAAATTAGAAGAGGAAGAGTATATCGTAGTAAAACAAAACGATATCCTTGCAGTTGTTGAATAATATCAATTTGGAGGAATTAAAAATGGCAAAGGAAATTAAATATGGTGCAGAAGCAAGAGCTGCACTGGAATCTGGTGTAAATCAGTTAGCAGATACAGTAAGGGTAACACTTGGACCAAAGGGAAGAAATGTTGTATTGGATAAGTCTTTCGGCGCACCGCTGATTACAAACGACGGTGTTACCATTGCAAAGGAAATTGAACTGGAAGATCCATTTGAAAACATGGGTGCACAGCTCGTTAAGGAAGTTGCAACCAAGACCAATGATGTTGCAGGTGACGGTACAACAACCGCTACGGTTCTTGCACAGTCAATGATTCACGAAGGAATGAAGAATCTGGCAGCCGGTGCAAATCCAATCATCTTAAGAAAGGGTATGAAGAAGGCAACAGAATGTGCTGTTGAAGCAATTAAGGAAATGAGTTCACCAATCAAGGGCAAGGAGCATATTGCAAGAGTTGCATCCATTTCTGCCGGTGATGATGAAGTAGGACAGTTAGTAGCTGATGCAATGGAAAAGGTTTCTAATGATGGCGTTATCACAATCGAAGAATCCAAGACCATGAAGACAGAGCTTGACCTTGTGGAAGGCATGCAGTTTGACAGAGGATATATTTCTGCATACATGGCAACAGATATGGATAAGATGGAAGCAGTTCTTGAAAATCCATACATCTTAATTACAGATAAGAAGATTTCCAATATTCAGGAAATTCTTCCGTTACTGGAGCAGATTGTTCAGTCCGGACAGAAGCTTCTCATTATTGCTGAGGATGTTGAGGGTGAAGCTCTTACAACACTGATTGTCAACAGCTTAAGAGGTACATTTAAGGTTGTTGCTGTTAAGGCTCCAGGCTATGGTGACAGAAGAAAGGAAATGTTAAAGGATATTGCAATCCTTACAGGCGGTCAGGTAATATCTGAAGAACTTGGCCTTGACCTTAAGGAAACGACTCTTGACATGCTTGGCCGTGCAAAGTCTGTTAAGGTTCAGAAGGAAAATACAATCATCGTTGACGGTGAAGGCGCAAAGGAAGATATTGATGCAAGAATTACAATGATTAAGAATCAGCTTGCAGAGACAACTTCTGATTTTGATAAAGAAAAACTTCAGGAAAGACTTGCAAAGCTTTCGGGTGGTGTTGCTGTTATCCGTGTAGGTGCTGCAACAGAACCGGAAATGAAGGAAGCAAAGCTTCGTCTGGAGGATGCTCTTGCAGCTACCAAGGCAGCGGTTGAAGAAGGTATTATTTCCGGTGGTGGTTCCGCATACATCCATGCTTCCAAAGAAGTTGCAAAGCTTGCTGACACTCTGGAAGGTGATGAGAAGACAGGTGCAAACATCGTACTCAAAGCTTTGGAAGCACCGTTATATCACATTGCTGCAAACGCAGGTCTGGAAGGAAGCGTTATCATCAACAAAGTAAGAGAATCCGAAGTAGGAGTCGGTTTCGATGCTTTGAAGGAAGAATATGTAGATATGGTAAAAGCCGGAATTCTTGATCCTGCAAAGGTTACAAGAAGCGCATTACAGAATGCATGCTCCGTAGCAAGTACATTACTGACAACAGAATCTGTTGTTGCTAATATCAAAGAAGAAACTCCTGCTATGCCTGCAGGTGGCGCAGGCATGGGCGGAATGATGTAAGAAGCATCAGTTAACTGAACATGAAGCGTAAAAACCTATCGGCTGTCGATAAGCC
>JAQXXN010000213.1 GCA_029226085.1 Thermoflexaceae bacterium | reverse complement strand
AAATGTCAATACCATTTTTCTATTTTTTCATACTGATGGAAAGTAAATTGGCAGATACGTCATTTACCTGATGAAACGCTTCTTCCACTTCCTTCGCAGCCCCCTTCTGGGCCTCTGATTCCTGTACAATCTGATTTGCCTGATTTAATGTATTTTCCAAAAGCTCCTGCATTTGTTTTACCATAGTAAGTACCTGTTTGCCGTGCACTACCGTATCCTCACTGGAATCAGCAACCGTCTTTGCCATTTCACCGGATTTAGACTGGAGTTTTCCGAGATTTTCAGCTTCCTTTCCCACTGTATGCAGCTTTTGGATTCCTTCCGTGATATTATTCAGATTCTCCTGATTGGATACTCTTACTTCCTGTAGCAGTGAAAAGATCTTATGTATGATTCCGGTAATGGCATCGCTTGCTTTCTTGGAATCATCCGCAAGGTCACCAACTTCTTCTGCCACCACACTGAACCCTTTTCCCATCTCCCCGGCTCTTGCTGCCTCAATGGATGCATTCAGGGCAAGAAGATTCGTCTGTCTTGTGATTCCTGCAATGGTGGTTGCAAATTCGGATACTTCCTTCATCCCTGCTTCCAGACTTTCAATGGATGCTTCTGTCTGATAAGCAGAACGTTCGATTACCTGCATGTCATCCGTAGTCTTTTCCATCAGTTCAATATAACCCCTCATTTTCTCTGAGGTTTCCTGGGAAATCTGAAGCATCTGCGCTGCACTGTCTACAATGACATTGACAGTATTATTCATTTCTCCCATGGACTCACACACGGAATCCGCAAAGCGGAAACTGTTATTACAATCTGTTAATGTGGACTTTGCTGAACCCGTGATAATCTCATTGGTACTGGTAAAACCATAAATACAGTTTTCAAGCTTTTCTACCACACTGCTTAATTCTTCCGATGCACCTTTACACTGCTCTACCAAATCTGCTGTCTGCTGTGTGTCTGCAAACTTTACAAGCATATTATGAGATACCTCCGCAATTTTCATGCAGATTATACTCATGGCAACAGCCTCCAGCAAAAATCCAAGTGAACGGCTGAAAAACCACTCAAAATTCGTTGCATATTCAATCTGCTGGACATTAATAGAGCGGAAATAGAGTGAAATTACAAGTACGATATAGCTAATTACCGCAATCCTTCTGGTAAATTTCTTATCGTAGTAAAAAATACTAAATACCATGGCAAGTGCATATGTCATGTAAATACCTATGGTAGGATCAGTTGCCATTAATGCCACCAGCATTTCCAATGCCAGTGTTGTCACATATTTCATGACTTCAATGGAGGTGTTTAATTTATACACTACTGTTGGCCCCATTGTTACTACCAGTGCAACCAGTGTAAGAGGTATTAAATCCTCGAGTTTTGACTGGAATATCCCTAATACTGATAATAAAATCAGTACAGGAAATACTACTATCAGCCATCGTACCACCTTGACCGCCGTTTTTGTTACTCTCACATCATTCTCATAAAAAAACTTCTCTTCCATTGTAATACCCTCTTTCTTTGTCCCTCTTTTCATAACCTTATCATATTTTCCAAAAAGAGTATACCTCTTATTGTATGACCTGTTAAAAAAAGAAAATAAGTTGCGTAAGCTGCATATGAAGCCAGCCATGTAACAAAAGAGCATGACCTGTCCGTCATGCTCTTTTTCTTTTATTTTTACTCTAATCAGATTCCAAGAAATTTCTTAACCTCATTCGTCATTTCATTAACTTCACATACAGTCTTGTGGCGAACCGGTGCCGTTCGAATCTCTTCAATGGCCTGTGGTACTGTCACTCCTGAAATTCTTGAAAGTTCATCCACCAGTTCAAAATCTGTCATGGAATCATACTTCGTATCAATGGCATCCATGACACTTCTCGTAAACTTGAACGGACTTGCCGTAGATGCAATAACCGTTTTTGTGTCATCCTTGGTATCAGCAGCATATTTCTTATAAACATTTGCTGCAACAGCCGTATGGGTATCAATGACATATCCGGTCTTTTCGTAAAGATTCTTAATCGTCTGTGCCGTTTCCTCTTCACTTGTAAAATTACCGTAAAAATCAGCAAGCTCTGCTTTCATTTCCGGAGTAATATCATACTTTCCTGTTGTCTTTAACGAATCCATCAGATTCTTATTCTTTTCTGCATCTGATCCGGCAATCTTATAAATCAGTCTTTCCAGATTGCTTGAAATAAGGATATCCATGGACGGAGAACTTGTTAATACAAAGTCCCTGTTTCTGTCATATGTACCAGTTGTAAAGAAATCAAATAATACTTTATTCTCATTGGAAGCACAAATCAGCTTATTAATCGGGAGTCCCATGTTCTTAGCATAATATGCCGCAAGAATATTGCCAAAATTGCCTGTCGGAACCACAACATTAATCTTCTCACCCTCTGCTATCTCCTCGTTCTTAAGAAGCATTGCATAAGAATACACATAATACACAATCTGTGGAACCAGACGTCCGATATTGATGGAATTAGCTGATGAGAACTGGAATCCTGCATCATTCATCACCTTTTCAAGCTCTTTGTCACCAAAAATATTCTTCACACCGGTCTGGGCATCATCAAAATTTCCTTTAATACCGATTACATGCGTATTCTCACCCTTCTGGGTAACCATCTGTTTTTCCTGAATCGGACTTACGCCATCCTTTGGATAAAATACAATAATCCTGGTTCCCTTTACATCCGCAAATCCTGCAAGTGCTGCCTTACCAGTATCACCAGAAGTTGCCGTCAGAATCACAATCTCATTGTGGACATTATTCTTTCTTGCTGAGGTTATCAGAAGATGTGGCAGAATGGAAAGTGCCATATCCTTAAATGCAATGGTTGCTCCATGGAACAGCTCCAGAAAATATGCTCCATCTGCCTTAACAAGCGGTGCTATCTCCTCTGTGTCAAATTTGGAATCATATGCCTTTTTAATACAGTCCTTTAATTCCTCTTCCGTAAAGTCTGTAAGGAATAACTTCATGACTTCATAGGCAGTCTCCTGATAAGACATGCCGGCAAGATCTTTTAAGGAAACATCCAGCTTTGGAATGCTTGTCGGAACAAATAATCCTCCATCAGATGAAAGTCCCTTTAAAATTGCCTGTGAGGCAGTTACCGTAATATCCCCGCTTCTTGTACTCTTGTATAACAAATTCATTGTAACCCGTACCTTTCTTTTAATAAATTATTATATTGCAAATAAACATTATTGATTGGATTGTAGCATAGTACATAAGGAAAAATCAATACCCATGCCCCAACTCACGAATCTTTTTTGAAATATTCACACGGTTATATACCGAAGCATACTCAATCGCTGTCAGTTCTTCTATGTAATTCTGCGGAAAATCCTTCCAGAAACCTGCCGCATTTACAATATCTGCCGCTTTGTTATAGGCAACAGCTGCCTCAATTTCACTATTATACAGTCCCACCACATAATCGCCTATGATATGAATCTTTGTCTTATAATACACCCTTCCGTCTTCTTCCACCCGTGTTACGCCATGATATTTATTAATAACAATAATATTTCTATACCGGTAATCATGGCGATCTCCATTGGCAAACTGAAAATCCCTCCCTTCCACGGCATGATTCTTGATTCCGTAACGAGATAAGATATTAACCTGCATTCCATAATCCGCCACGAACATATATCCATCCCGTGTCATGATGGTGTGATTGGAATAGTAAAATAAATCATCCACATCAAACTTTAATGCAACATCCTGTGACAGATAGTATTCAAAATATTTTTTCTGAAGATAAATTGGCGTTTTTATGTACATTTTATTGTCTCTGAAATTAATCAGCATAACCCATTTTTTAAAATCCAGACTCATACCTTCCTCATAATCTGCAATGGTTTCTTTTCCATATAGAACCTTTCTTGCTTCATTATATGCCCGATTTGCCTGTTCTTCCTCATCAAAACTCCCCAGACTCACATGTTTGTTCATGAAAGTCACGGATGCCCTGTAATATTTTGTACTGTCCTTTTTGTATGCCTTAAACACACCCTGCATCATGCCGCAACACCATCCATATATCGTAATATAGAAACATCTTCTCATGTTCTTTGTTCGTTTTTATCATTCTTATTCTAACATATTTTACTTGAACAAACCACTAATAAATGTTACATTATTGTTTGTACGATTATCGAAAATAGAAATTGGGAGTGAATTTTATGCCAATTAAAATACCAGGCGATCTGCCTGCCAAATCAATTCTTGAAGAAGAGAATATTTTCGTGATGGATGAAGCCAGGGCCATATCCCAGGATATCCGTCCATTACAGATTATCATATTAAATCTGATGCCTTTAAAACAGGACACGGAATTGCAGCTCTTAAGAGCCCTGTCCAACACACCGCTTCAGATTGACATTACATTTTTACAGCTTGCTACCCATGTTTCCAAAAACACGGCAGCTTCCCATCTGAATAAGTTCTACTGTATCCACGATGACATCCGCTCACAAAAATTTGACGGAATGATTATTACCGGCGCTCCGGTAGAACAGATGGAATATGAAGAAGTAACCTACTGGAAGGAATTAACCGAAATCATGGAATGGTCCAAGACCCATGTCACCTCCACCTTCCATATCTGCTGGGGTGCACAGGCCGGTCTCTATTACCATTATCATATTAAAAAGGAGCTGCTTCCAAAGAAAGCCTTCGGCGTCTTTGAACATCGGGTTTTAAACCGGAAAGTGCCGCTTGTCCGCGGTTTCGACGATTACTTTCTTGCCCCTCACTCACGCCACACCACAGTTTCCAGAGAGGATATCGTAAAGAATCCCGCTCTTACCATTCTTGCTGAATCAGATGAAGTAGGTGTTTTTATCGTAATGGCTGAAGAAGGCAAGCAGATTTTTGTAATGGGGCATCCGGAATATGACCGGGTAACGCTGGACCTGGAATATAAGCGCGACCGTGAAAAAGGACTTTCCATTGAACTTCCATATAACTACTATCCGGATGATGACTGTACCAGGCGTCCGATTTTAAGCTGGCGCAGCCATGCGAATAACCTTTATACCAACTGGCTTAACTATTATGTATACCAGACTACGCCATACGAACTGTAAGAAAAACGGTACACGCCTCCATGACTTATATCATGCTGTGTGTACCGTTCTTTTTATTCCTCTTTTTCCAAAAGCTTAAGAAAACCTTCCTCGGAAATAATCTTTACTCCAAGCTCCATTGCTTTTTTATTCTTTGATGAAGTGGATGTAACATCGTTGTTAATCAGATAATCCGTCTTTCCCGTAACACTTCCCGTGGTCTTACCGCCATTCTTTTCAATGAAATCCTTTAACTCGTTCCGATTGGCAAAATGCTCCACAGACCCGGTTATGACAAAAGTCAGTCCGGAAAGTTTTTTCTTATTATCCTCTCCATCATTTTCTTCTGACTTTTCAATGACAACCTCCTTTAAAAGATCCTCAAGGCACCTGAGATTCTCTTCATCCTTAAAATAGTCCACCAGACTTTCTGCAATTACTTCTCCGATGCCTTCAATGCAGACCAGTTCCTCTGTCTTTGCATGCATTACCGCCTGTATGTCATTTCCATAATAATTACAGATTAATTTAGCATTCGACAAACCGATATTGGCAATTCCCAGACTGTAAATCAGCTTCGGGAGGGTAACATTTCTTGCTTTATCCACCGAATTCATCAGATTTTCATAAGACTTTACGCCAAAGCCTTCCATGTCCACAATGGCATCCTTATGCCCATCAAGATGAAACAAATCCGCAAATTCCCGAACAAATCCCTGCTGAATAAATTTCTCCAGTGTTGCCTCCGACAAGCCGTCAATATTCATGGCATCACGGGATACAAAATGTGTAAATCCTTTTACGTGCTTTGCCTGACATTTTTCATTTACACAGTAAAGCGCTTTTACGTCATTTTGCTGCTTAATGACTGTTTTATGACCGCATACCGGACAGGTATCCGGTATGGCAAGATTATCGCTTTTTGTAAGGTTTTCGGCAATCTGTGGGATAATCATGTTGGCCTTATACACCGTAATCCTATCCCCAATACCAAGCTTTAATTCCTCTACAATACTGATGTTGTGAACACTTGCCCTGCTCACCGTTGTACCTTCCAGTTCCACCGGTTCAAAAACTGCCACTGGATTAATCAGTCCTGTTCTTGACGGGCTCCACTCCACTTCCCTAAGAACCGTTTCTGCCAGTTCATCCTTCCATTTGAAAGCAAACGAATTCCGCGGAAACTTCGCCGTTCTTCCAAGACTCAGTCCATATGCGATATCTTCATATGTGATAACCAATCCGTCTGAAGGAAAATCATTGGTCACGATTTTATCTGCAAACCACTTTACCGTCTCTTCCAGATTACTGCTGTCTACTTCCTTATGCTCCACAACCGTAAATCCCTGCTTTTCCAGCCACTCAAACTGATATTTTCTGGAATTATGAAAATCCACCCCGTCAGCACTCACCAGCGCAAACGCAAAAAAATTTACATTTCTCTGTGCTGTAATCTCATTATTCAGCTGTCGTACCGAACCACTGCAAAGATTTCTTGGATTTTTATATTTCAGACTTTCCTCTTCAATCTCATCATTAATCCTGTTAAAATCCGAATAGGTAATAACCGCCTCGCCCCGTAACACAAGATTTCCCTGAAACGGAATGGTAACCGGGACATTAGAAAACACCCTTGCATTATTGGTAATTACTTCACACACTTCACCGTTTCCTCTGGTAACTGCTTTAGAAAGCTTTCCGTTCTCATATGTCAGAACAATGGTCAGTCCATCCATTTTCCAGGATAAAATGCCTTTCTGATTCTTAAGCCACGTCTTTAAAACGGCAACATCCTTGGTCTTATCAAGACTCAACATCGGCTCCGGATGGCGTTCCTTTGGAAGCTCGCTTAATACCTCATACCCTACATTCTGTGTCGGGCTGTTGGACATGACAAACCCTGTCTCTTCCTCCAGTGTACGCAATTCATCATACAGCCTGTCATATTCCAGATTACTCATGATTTCCTGACTTTCTGAATAGTATGCTTTTCCCGCTTCATTCAGTATCGGAATCAATTCCCTGATACGGTTGATTTTTGCTTCTTCATTGATATATGCAGCCATTTCTATTCTCCCATCGTCTGCTTTTTAATAATGTCATGTAACTGACGGTATTCTTTTTCCGTCAGATTCCGGTATTCCCCGGATTTTAAATTTCCAAGCCGGATATTCATGATTCGGATGCGTTCCAGCCTTACAACCGAATAACCGAAATACTCACACATTCTGCGAATCTGACGGTTTAACCCCTGTGTCAGCACAATCCGGAAAGTATGTTCATTTACCTTCTCAACCCTGCAAGGACTGGTAATCCTGTCAAGAACCGGAACCCCGCTTCCCATTCCCAAAAGGAATTCATCCGTAACAATCTTATCCACCGTAACCACATACTCTTTTTCATGACCATTTTCTGCCTTAAGAATCTGATTCATCAGTTCACCGTCATTGGTCAGTAAGAGAAGTCCCTGAGAATCCTTATCCAGTCTTCCCACCGGATAAATCCGTTTCGGATAATGAATATAGCTTATGACGTTATTTTTTTCTTTTTCCTGAGCCGTGCACACAATTCCCACCGGTTTGTTAAATGCCAGAAGAATCTTCTGTGTTTCTTTTGTGATGCGCTTTCCATCCACACATACACACTGTCCTTCCCTGACTTTAGTTCCCATTACGGCAGTTTCTCCATCCACGGTTACTCTTTTTTCTTCAATCAGCTTATCCGCTGCTCTTCTTGAACAGACACCAGATTCACTTAAATATTTATTAATTCTCGTTTCCATCCAGATAAATAAAATACTCCTTATGTTCTTCCACAAACTCCCGTAATTTTTCATCCACCTCACAGGCTGTATCCAGCTCGTACTGTGCCACTTCACGAAGCTCCTGAATCTGTCTTCCGCCAAACATGATTTCATTATAGGCAGAACTTTCATTGCTGACCACACTGTTACAGATATAATAATTTCCACCGGAATTCGCTCTTACAAAAAATGTTCCGATTACCGGAACCGTTGTATCAATTCCAATATACTTGGCATATCCATAGCTTACCACCAGATACGAACCTTCAATATATCCTTCCATGGAATAACACCGGATATCCATATACCGTTCCACATTATCCCTGGCAAAATCCCGTTCTTCCTGACTCATGTCACCGAATGTATCGATATATTTTAGTATTTCTTTATCATCACCGGAAGCATATGCATCATAATAGTCATGAATCAGCTTCTTTATTCCGAAAATACCACACTCCCTAAAGGAAACCGTATTCGTCTGTTCTTCCTTTTCTGCCGATTCCCTGTTCGAATTATGGTGTGTAATCCGTATTCCGCTATTCCCGTTATCTGCATTTGCATTCTGTCCAAAAGGAATCAATACTGCCGCAATTAGCAATATAAGAACCACGAAAATACCGTATGACGTTATTTTCTTTCCCCTTATCTTTTCCATGTTAAGTCCCCACTTAAATATGATAATTCATTTTAACAAATCGGGAAATTAAATTCAATAATCATCACAAATTATCGTTGATTTTTTCGGAAATATATAGTAAAATACAGATTATGCATCTGTAGCTCAGTGGATAGAGCACCTGTTTCCGGAACAGGGTGTCGGGAGTTCGAGTCTTCTCAGGTGCATTTTTTATTGTCCAAAATTCACATGCGTATTCCGCCCTGTTCCCTGTCATATTCATATACAGTATCCGAAAGCATATCCTGTGGGTCTATTTCATTAGTATTCATACTACGGACAATTTCTATTAACTCTTTTTTTTCATGGGAAAATACCTTTTTCGGGATAATAATTAATTCATGGACAGAACTTGGAATAATATAAAGACTGCTTCGAAGCTTTTCAGAAATTCTTTTCAGAAGATTATCATACAACATGCAGGATGCCCCAAAGAATTTATGCGTATTGGTAAGAATATACATGTCATAATTACTCTTTTCATCACTTTCCAGAGAATCCACAGCCTTTTGCGTACCGAATATCTCCTCCACCACATTTTCCATGGAAGAAAAACGATAAGGCATCAGACGCGGCGTGTTTTTCACTGCCATTTCATATATTTCATCTGTATCTACATGCCATAACTGCATATGATTATTGTGAATCAGAACAGAACCGTTTCCAATGATATCATTATCAATCAGAACATAAAAGACAATGGCAAGATCCATATAGGTTTTATGCGGAACATCCTCCAGAATCCTTTTGTTCGCTTTCCAATTCAGAACCTTATACAGAATATGGTTCTTAATCTTATCATAATCCGCAAAAAAACTAAAATCCATCTCCAGTCTGCACCGGCTCTCTTCATATATTGAAACCACCTCATTAATAATCTGTCCGGGAGCTTTTCCCGCACGGTATTCCTTATAAAAATCATTCAGGTATATGGTCGGTGCCGCCGTTATTCCTTCCTCCGTAATTACAATGCCGGTAAGCTCCAGGCCATTATTCTTAAAGACCTTGTTAAGACTGACGGAATATCCCTCTCCTAGAAATTTTGAGACACTGCTCTTTACATAATTAAAAAATTCTTCGTGATTCATTCATTATTCCTTTCTTAAAATTGATTATTATTGGGGAAGTATCAAAAGATTATAGATAAAACACAAAGAATAAAACTGTGTTTGATTGATATCATAACGCAAGTCTTTTATTTCGTCAACAGATTTTTGTCTTTTTTAACTTAACTCATCCATGATAAGGCAAAGTGCCTTTTGTACAGCCGCTTCACGGATTTGACGGCGGTCACCCTCAAAATGGCACTCAACTGCTTTTACCTTTCCCCGGTAAAAAAATCCGATATACACAAGCCCAACCGGTTTTCCCTCTTCTAAGCCCGGACCTGCCACACCGGTAACGGATACGCATAAATCACTTTTTGCCCTTCTGGCACCGCCGCATGCCATTTCTTTTGCCGTTTCGGCACTTACTGCACCATATTTTTTCAATGTGGAGTTTTTCACATATGCCAGCTTGTGCTTCGCCTTGTCCGAATACGTGACAAAGGACTGTTCAATTGCACCGGATGCACCGCTTACATTAATAAGACTTGACGCCAGCATGCCTCCCGTACAGGATTCCACAAAGGACACACAAAGCCCGTTATCTAAAAGAAGCTTTAGTACCTTCTCTTCGATTTCCCCTTCACTCATTCCATTCCACCATCTTTCATGACATTCTTATTCTTAATGATATAATCCACAAGTGATATCACTGTAAGCGCCAGGGCAATGTACACCACTGCCGTGGTAATGAGTGACACAATACTGTTATTAATATTTAAAATCAGTAAAACAATCATAATCATCTGAAAAGTCGTCTTAAACTTTCCCCAGTAGCTTGCCGCAATGACAACACCATTATCCGATGCAATCAGACGGAACCCGCTGATGATAAATTCCCTGCTGATAATGATTATGACAATCCATGAAGCCAGTCTTCCCATGTCCACAAGACAGATCATTGCCGCACATACCAGCAGTTTATCGGCAAGAGGGTCCATAAACTTTCCAAAATTTGTCACCAGATTATATTTTCTTGCAATTTTACCATCCAGCAAATCCGTAAGGCTTGCCAGAATAAAAATGGCACAGGCAATATAATCCTGTCCGCAAAGAAGCAGAACCACAAAAGGAACTATCATTATCATACGCATTACAGTAAGTTTATTTGGCAGATTCATAATCAATTTCTCCAATCAAATCATATTCTAGGGCACCGGTCACCTTAACCGGTACGAAATCACCGGTCATTAATTCCTCATCTGTATTGACAAAAATATACCCGTCAACATTCGGTGCATCCATGTAAGTTCTTCCCACATAGGCATTTTCATCGGCAACCTTGCCTTCAATCATGGTCATGTAAGTCTTTCCGATTCTTTCATGTGACTTATCCGTGGATACCTCCTGCTGTAATTCCATGATCTCGTCACGCCACTCTTCCTTAACCTCATCATCAATCTGATTGGCAAAGGAAAATGCCGGTGTATCCTCTTCTGCGGAATATGCAAACACACCAAGACGGTCAAACTCAATCTCATCCACAAAATCAAGCATTTCTTCATGTGCTTCTTTTGTCTCCCCCGGGAATCCTGCAATCAGTGAAGTCCTTAATGCAATATCCGGTATTTCTTTTCTTAATTTACCGATAATCTCTCGAAGCTCTGCCTGATTTGTCCTTCTTCCCATTCTCCTCAGGACATCGTCATTGGCATGCTGAATCGGCATGTCCAGATAATGACAAACCTTCGGCTCATTTTTCATGACTTCAATAAGCTCATCATATATTTCCTCCGGATAACAGTAAAGAATCCGTATCCACCTCAGTCCGTCTATTTTACATAACTCTTTAATGAGCCGGTGCAGGGATTTTTCTCCGTACAAATCCTTTCCGTAAAGCGTGGTTTCCTGTGCCACCAAAAGAAGCTCCTTTACACCACCTTCCACAAGCTCTTCTGCCTGGGAAATAAGTTCTTCCATCGGATAACTACGATACCTGCCACGGATTTTCGGAATAATGCAGTAAGTACAGCACTTATCACAGCCTTCTGCAATCTTAAGATAAGCATAATGACCTCCCGTGGTTACCATACGCTTACCGGTATTATCCGGAAGCCTTGATAAATCCTCAAACACATTATGTTCCTGTCCGGCAAGCACACCGTCCAGTACCTCTACGATTTTATCGTAAGAAGCCGTTCCCAGTATGGCATCTACTTCCGGTATCTCATCAATAATTTCCTGCCGGTATCTTTGTGCCATGCATCCGGAAACAATCAATACCTTACAGCTTCCCTTCTTCTTTAATTCCGCCATTTCCAGAATGGTATTGACACTTTCCTCCTTGGCATCATTAATAAAGCAGCAGGTATTAATGATAATAATCTCCGCTTCCTTTTCATCGTCCGTGAAAGTGATATTCTTCTTTGAAAGAAGTCCCATCATGACTTCTGTATCTACAAGGTTTTTATCACACCCCAAAGAAATAAACATTAACTTCATTTCGTGTTACTCCTAAAACTAATACTACAAAAGTACATACATTGTACAATTTTTTATGTGAAAAATCAAGTTTACGGCACAGGAAACTTATAGTATAATGCTATCATTACGTTTCAAGGTAATACCATAAACAATTCGGAGAAAAATCAAATGAGTATATTAAATGTAGTGAATTTAAGTCATGGTTTTGGTGACCGTGCAATTTTTAATCATGTGTCTTTCCGTCTTTTAAAAGGAGAACACATCGGACTTGTAGGCGCCAATGGAGAAGGCAAGTCCACCTTTATGAATATCGTGACCGGAAAATTAATTCCGGACGAGGGAAAAATTGAATGGGCAAAAAATGTCCGTGTGGGATATCTGGATCAGCATACGGTACTGAACCCCCAGATGACCATACGGGATGTCCTGCGTTCTGCTTTTTCCTATCTTTTTGAACTGGAAGCACAGATGAATGAAATCTGTGACAAAATGGGGGATGCCGACGAAAATACCATGATGCAGATGATGGAAGAACTGGGTGTTATTCAGGATACCCTTACCCTGCATGATTTTTACAATATTGACAGTAAAGTGGAGGAAGTCGGACGTGCCCTCGGTCTTACCGGTATCGGTCTTGACCGTGATGTCACGGAACTAAGCGGCGGTCAGCGTACCAAGGTTCTCCTCGGAAAGCTTCTTTTGGAAAAACCGGATATTCTTCTCCTTGACGAACCCACCAACTATCTGGATGCAGAACACATTGAATGGTTAAAACGCTATCTGACGGAATATGAAAATGCATTTATTTTAATTTCCCACGACATACCATTCTTAAACAGCGTGGTAAACCTTATTTATCACATGAATAATCAGGAATTAAACCGCTATGTGGGCAATTACGATAAATTCCTGGAAGTATACGAAGTAAAAAAAGCCCAGCTTGAGGCTGCATATAACCGCCAGCAGCAGGAAATCCGTGAACTGGAAGACTTTGTTGCCCGGAACAAGGCACGTGTTGCCACCCGGAACATGGCCATGTCACGTCAGAAAAAACTTGACAAGATGGAAGTCATTGAACTGGCAAAGGAAAAACCAAAGCCGGAATTCTGCTTTAAAGAAGCCCGTACCGCCGGAAAATATATTTTTGAAACCGATAATCTTATCATCGGTTACGATGAACCGCTCTCAGAGCCGCTGACCCTTTCCATGGAACGCGGGCAGAAAATTGCGCTCATCGGTGCCAACGGTATCGGAAAGACAACCCTTCTAAGAAGTATTTTAGGTCTGAATAAACCAATCAGCGGAAGCGCCCGCATGGGAGATTACATTTACCTTGGATACTTCGAACAGGAAGTAAAGGCAGAAGGCAATACTACCTGTATTGATGAAATCTGGAAGGAATTTCCTTCCTATACCCAGTACGAGGTACGCTCTGCTCTTGCCAAGTGCGGTCTTACCACCAAACACATTGAAAGCCCGGTAAGAGTCCTAAGCGGTGGAGAACAGGCAAAAGTACGTCTTTGTAAGCTCATTAACCGTGAAACGAATGTACTTGCCCTGGATGAGCCTACCAACCATCTGGATGTGGATGCCAAAGAAGAGCTAAAACGTGCACTGAAGGCATATAAAGGAAGTATTATTTTAATCTGCCACGAACCCGAGTTTTATGAAGATATCGTGACTGATGTATGGGACTGTTCCAAATGGAGTACCAAAATCTGAATTTAAACAGGAAAAAAGGAGGCATTTTGCCTCCTTATTATTCCTCATCATTCATAATCTTAACTTTGCCTTCATATACTTCCTCAACAGCGATGGACAGCGGCTTATTATTGGAAACCGAAACCATCGGTTCATCTCCGTCTATAATCTGCCTTGCTCTCTTTGCCGTTGCAAGAACGATGGAATATCTGCTCTGTACGATTGGCTGTTCTCCCGGTTCTGTATCTCCGTTTACAACTTCCATGATTTCCGTATAAGATGGATGTAACATAATTTAATCTCCTTTCGAAAAGCACTTAAGCTCATCTCTTATATTATTAATTAAAGTCAGATTTTTCGCAACCTTTTTTTGCTCGGAAAGGATAATTTCATTAACATCCTCCACACAGGTCTCCAAATCATCATTGACTACCACATAATCATAGGCTTCCACACCTTCAGCTTCCTCAACTGCCCTTGCCATTCTGGCATTCACCACGTCAATGCTTTCCGTTCCCCTGCCAACAAGTCTTTCCTTTAAAACCTGCGCACTCGGAGGAACAATAAACATAAGAACCGCATCCGGGAACTTTTCCTTTATCTTTAATGCTCCCTGAATTTCTATCTCAAGAATAACGTTTTTGCCTATCTTCAACTGCTCTTCCACATACTTTTTCGGTGTTCCGTAAAAGTTACTGACATACTGGGCATATTCAATCAGTTCATCCCTGTCAATCATCTCCTTAAATTCTTCAACAGACTTAAAGAAATATTCCCTGCCATCCACTTCGCCTTCTCGCGGACTTCTGGTCGTTGCCGAAATGGAAAGTGCATACGACTGGTATTTTTCAATCAGGCGTTTCATCACTGTACCTTTTCCGGCACCGGAAAAACCTGATACCACAATCAGCAGACCTTCTCTGCCCTGCACATTTTCTTTATTCATGTTCTTCACCTGTATCCTTATTGTAAAATCGATTGGCTATGGTCTCCGGCATTAATGCGGATAAAATCACACTTCCTCCATCCGTCACGATAATGCCCTTGGTTTTTCTGCCATGAGTGGCATCAATGGCAGTTCCCTGATCCTTTGCATTCTGTATCAGCCGTTTGGACGGTGCTGAATCCGGACTTATGATTGCCACGATTTTACTTGAATTTACCACATTTCCGAAACCAATATTAATTAACTTTGTCACATTCTGCCTCATTTACTCAATATTCTGAATCTGTTCCCTTACCTTTTCAATCTCTGTCTTAAGGTCAATTGCCTTCTGGGAAATTTCAAGATTATTTGCCTTGGATAATGTGGTATTCGCCTCACGGTTCATTTCCTGTGCAATGAAATCCAGCTTACGGCCGATTCCCTCTTCATCGCCGGCAATTAACGCATTCTTCATACTGTTAATATGGCTCTTAAGGCGCACCATCTCTTCATCCACACAAATCTTATCTGCATAAAGAACAACTTCTGTTGCAATCCGGTTCTCATCAATCGTGACGTCTCCAAGAACTTCCTGTACCCGTTCCAGAAGCTTCGCCCGGTAATCCTTTAATATTCCCTCACTATGAGAATTAATGTAATCAATCAGGGAAAGCATGCCGTCCAGTTTCTCAACCAGGTCTTCCCGAAGGTGACTGCCCTCATTCTGCCTTGCTGCAAGAATCTGCTCACATGCCTTTACAAATGCCTCTTCCGTTACTGAAAACAACTCATCCTCTTCCGGCTCCAGGTTCTCCGTAACAAGCACCTCCGGATAACGGGACAACGAAGATACACGCACATCATTTTCAATGTGAAACTCCTCTGCCATCTCTTTAAAAATCTCAAGATACTTGGCAGCAACCTCGGAATTATACTGTATATCCACCTTTGCCTCAGAAACATTCTCATAAGTCACATAGACATCCACCTTGCCCCGGACAATGTATTTCTTTATGACATTTTTTAAATTTGCTTCATAAACATTCAGCTTCTTCGGTAATTTCATGGTTAAATCCAGATACCTGTGATTTACCGACTTCATTTCAACAGTTACCTTATAATTTGGTCCGGCTGCTTCCCCCCTGCCAAATCCGGTCATGCTTTTTATCATTTTTCTTCTCCAAATCTCTTAAAACGATATCATTTCAATCGTATAACCAAAATGTATCTTAAGTAACGCACCATAACGTCCATTTAGTAGTATACCAAAAAACATAATTATTTCAAGTGTTATACTCTACTTTTATTATGCCCTGCTCTCATGACATGTAAAATACAACAGCTGGTTCTTTTCAGAAAGTTTCTTTAAAAATTCCATTCCGTTACTCATGTGTTCTACATCCAGATTCACAAACGGATCATCCAGTATGAGAAATGGCTGTTCATCAGGAAACATTGCCGTAACCAGTGCAAACCGTGTACAAAGTGACAGTAAATCACGATAACCGGTACTGTAACATTCCAGATTCCGTTTCACTCCATAATCTTCAATTGTAACATTTAAGTCAATATCCACAGAAACATTTTCCATATCCGTTCCGTTAAGTATTCCTACATACTTCTTAAAGGCATCCTTCATATTCTGGATGTATTTTGTCTTAAACTGATCATTTGCCGAAATCAGCATTTCCTTTGTCATGCATAAGATTTCATGATTGTGAACCGCTTCCTTTAATTCCTCTGTCAGCCTGTCTCTTGCCTGAAGAAGATCATTCTCATCATCATCATTGCTGGATAATGCATCCATTCTCCGTGCAATGCCGTTTTTTTCTTCCATGATGCTCATCAGGGCATTATTGACGCTGACTTCTTTTTTCTGAAGCTCACCCATGGAATATCTCGGTACAGCCAGCCCACGGATTTTCTCCATCTCGTTTTCCGCTTCGAAATCATTCAATTCTTTCATTGCATTGGCATTCATATCCGAAAACTTCTCGTATTCTCTGATCTTACCTTCGATTTCCGTCAGCGATTTTAAGATATTATCCGGCTGTTCCACCTGAAAGGACTTCACATAATTCTCCAGACTCTTTCTTGCCTGTTCTCTTTTTACGGTATATTCCCTAAGAGCAATCTTAGAACAGTCTATCATTTCTTCGACTTCACTGATTTTGGCATGAAACTCTCTTTTTGCCTTACCGCTTCCCGCAATCCACGTAATCAGTCCCACAAGGAATAAAATTCCTCCAAGTACTGCACAGGCTGCCGGAATCACAATGTTAAAATCTCCCATTACCCATAAAAAGATACCTCCTCCTGCCGCCACAATACCAAAAAGCATTAGGATAAAGCTTGCTACCGGAGCCTTTTTATGTGCTTCATACTGGGTAGTCAGCCCATGTTTTCGATACTCCAGTTCCTTAAGATTCTCACTTTCATCTTTATATTTTTCATCCCAGACAGAAAGATTATCATAATCTTCCTTCCTCTTGTCAATTTCTTTCATAAGTTCCGGCTTTTCAAAGAAAAGTTTCACTCCATCCAGCCTGCTCTTTGCATCCAGATGATTCTTAACCAGCATGTCATAATGGGATTTTCTTGCCTTTAAGCCGTCATACTCACTGGATTTCTTCAAATCCTCTCGAATCGACTTTAATTCATTGAATAACTCAATCCGCTTATTTTCAAGCTCCGACTTCTTATTTTTCAGAATCTCAAAGGATTCCGTCCGGTTAGAAAACTGTGCAAGTTCATGATTTATTTCGGCAATCTGTCCCTCCAGTTCCGCAATTCTTCCCCGTTCCCCGGTCTTTTTATAATATTTTATCCGGCTATCCAGCTGGGTAATCGCTTTCTGAAAGCTCTCCACATTGCCGTTTTCTTCCGACATGTTGCTTAATTTGGCTGTCAGACTGTCATTAATCATCATTTCCCTGGAATCCTGTGGCATAAAAGTGCTTCTTTCATATGCAAATGCATCGATTCCAAAAATTTCCTCACCCGGACGTTCTCCAAAGTCATGGCTTTCCATGCCGGTGGTTTCATCATAAAGATGATACACGTCATCCTTGTCCTTTGCACCAAAGAAACGCTCTATCCGATACAGCTTACCCTTCGTTTCAAATACTATGTAACCACCATAATTTCCGCCCTGCCACGGCATATATCTTCTTCTTTCATTTTCCGTAATGGATTTCTTAGTGGTGTAATCCATTCCGTAAAACATTGCTTTTATAAATGAGGCAAATGTTGTCTTACCCCATCCGTTTTCTTCCAGAATCACATTCAGACCGTCTTCAAATGTATGTCTGTATCCATGAAGCTTTCCAAAATTCTCTATGTAACAGTTTAATAACTTCATTTAATCAAGTTCCTCCCCGGAAAGTGCTTTAATTCCACTCATGATAACCTGCTGTTTCTCTTCATCTGCCAATGCTGAAGCCATTACAAGTCTTATGAATTCGCCTTTTAAAGTGGCATCGTACTGATATTCCGCAATATTAATCTCAAGTCTGGTAAGATTCTTCACTCTGCCAAAATAGAACCTGTCCCGTAGAAACTGTTCCATATATTTTATATCCATTTCCGTATCAATGGAAATCCGGCCCGTCAAAACCACTTTAACCAATGATTCCTCACTGATTCCTTCCACTGCCTCTTCTATTTTTTTAAGCATCTGGATGGTTGAATCAAGCCCTGTTACATCCACAACCTTTTCATATAAAGTTCTGTATGCTGCCGGAACGAATTCCGCACTTAACCGACCGCTGTTTACTTCAATGAGAACAAACCCCTTTTCTCCGCATTCGTCAAATCCCCTGCCTTCAAGACAGCCACAGTACGCATAAATCCCCCTGGAATCCAACGGACCCATCTTATAGGAATGAACATGTCCCAATGCAAGATAATCAATATTCTTCCCCTTAAGTTCCTTAAGACGGATGACCTCTGCCTTGTCCTTTACAGGTGCATTGATTTCCTGTCCGTGTAAAACAGCGATGTTCACTCTTCTTGTATCCAGAATCAGTGAATCATATATTTTTTCGGAATTCTCGCCATTTAATTCCACACCGGTAATTACAACATCCTCAAATTCGTACTTTGTCCAGTTATCCCCAAAAAATTTTAAATTATCCGGTTTATCCTGCATCTCTTCCATGAAATTTTCACTGTCATGGTTGCCCTTCAGATACAAAAACGTAATCCCAGGATTCGACTTAATGGCATCCAGTACTGCATTTCTCACTTTTGCAGATACGGTTCTTGTATCAAAAACATCTCCTGCCATGATAATGACGGAAACCCAGTTTTTCCTGGCATATTCCACCATTTTCAAAAACGTCATCAATATTTCATTCTTCCGTTCTTTCGCTTTTTCCTTCGGCAGCACGGATTCCATTCTGGAATCTAAATGAAGGTCTCCGCAATGTATAATCTTCATCACACATCTCCTAAATTATAGTTTCAATGTTATTATGCACAATTATTTTCCTTTTGTAAATAAAAAAAATAAAGCACCTTACAGCTGCAGATTTCTTTCTGCCCTGTAAGGTGCTTTTCACATTACTTATTATAGTTTACAATCTTTCCAAAATCCGGTTTTAAGCTTGCTCCACCAACCAGACCTCCATCAATATCCTTTTCTGCAAAAATGGATGCCGCTGAAGATGCCGATACACTGCCGCCATACTGAATTCGGATTGCTTCCTTTGTTGCTTCATCATAAATTTCCCCAATACATTCACGAATCGCCGCACATACTTCCTCAGCCTGTTCGGTCGTAGCCACTTTGCCTGTTCCGATTGCCCAGATTGGTTCATAAGCAATGACCGCTGTCTTTGCCTGACTGGCACTAACCCCCTGAAAGGCAATCTTAATCTGCATGCGTACCCAGTCCAGGGTAACACCCTGTTCACGCTGTTCTAAAGACTCGCCACAGCAGATAATCGGTGTAATGCCATGTTCAAATGCCTTTAAGACCTTTTTATTTACGGTTTCATCTGTTTCCGCAAAATACTGCCGTCTTTCCGA
>JAQXXN010000212.1 GCA_029226085.1 Thermoflexaceae bacterium | reverse complement strand
CCCTTAAAGGGGTAACTGGGGGTAACTGAGGGACGGGTACATAGTCACGGCCGTGACTATGTACCCGTCCCTCAGTTACCCCCAGTTACCCCTTTAAGGGCTAAAAATTGCACCTAATATAGCCGCAAGAATAATTACTTTTGGTATGCTCCATTTGCGTCTTACCAAAAGATAGACTGAAAGAATTCCAATAATAACACCGTACCATTGAATTTCACCATGAAAAGAATAATTGGTTTGTATCAGGTTAAATAGTACAGCCCAGATTAAACCAATACAGGTAGGACGCACATTTTCCATGATTTTTTTCAAGAAGGTACTGTTTTTGAAACGTTCAAGAAAGAATGCAGCCACTGCACAAATTGTGAATGTTGGCATCAGGATTCCAGCATTTGCTATAAGAGCTCCAATAAACCCGGCAACACGGATTCCGACAAATGTACCACAGTTTAAACCAAGAGGTCCAGGGGTCATTTCTGCTATGGCAATGATATCAGATATTTCAGCGTCAGTCATCCAGCCATGAATACTCATTTCATTGCTGATTAATGGAATCATTGACAGCCCGCCAAAACTTGTGAAACCTATTTGAAGAAAACTCAGAAATAATTGTATCAGTGTCATATGTTTTCTCCTTTTTGACTATTATTAAGGATAAAACCAGTGATAATTCCAATCAGTATGATCAGCATACAGTTTAAATTAAAAAACAGAGATAATATACATCCGACAATACAGAGAAGGTGACAATAGCGATGAGGGAATGCTCCTTTATATAGTTTGAGCAATGCGGACAAAATAATAGGAGCAACAACAGCACGAACACCAGTCAACATTTTGGCAATCAATGAGTTACCGCTAAAATTATTATAAAGTAAAGTTACTATGCTGAGAAGAATCAGAGGAGGTGTGATAATTCCAAGTACAGACAGGATTCCTCCCGGAATTCCGGCTAAATGGTGTCCGAACAGATAGGCAACATTTCCTATCATAGTGCCGGGTAAAGAACGCCCAACACTGACAATATCAAGCAATTCTTCCGTACTGATCTCGTCTGGTTTGTCTGCATAATCTTTCTGGATCTGAGCAACAATATTCCATCCTCCACCAAATGTAAACCAACTGATTTTGAAAAAATATCTATAAAGGCTCCATGCTTTGTTCCGTTGAAATATCACAAACTGACACCTCCTGAGTTTAAGATAAAAATATCATATCATCTGTATTAGGAATAGTAAAATTCATATCATCAATGTGTTCTATTCCTTTAAAGCATAGTAAAATGAGTCAAACTGTTTTTGGTGTTAACGGTTTGACTCATTTGCTTATATAATACGAAATCTTCAATAAAATAACCGTCTTGCTATTTCTATGAAATCTCTTGCATATGACGGAAGATAGCTTCCCTTGCGGTAAGCAACGACAAAATCGGAGCTGGTTTTTGGGCTGCCAAAACTGTAACAGTCAATTGGTTCCGTGGCAACACGATGGCGCAGATGCGTCTCAAATATAAAAGAAACACCGTACCCTACGGCTACCAGTTCCATGATTGCGGGGAGATTACTGGTATACATAACATTTGCATAGGAAAGATTATTCTCATGGAAATAGTCATCGGTAATCTGGCGGGTTCTTTGCGTGGGCATCAGTTGGAGGATCAGTTCATTTTTCAATAATGCCGGATCAAGCTTTGGATACCTGCTGGCTGGATTTGGCTGTGCAAAATGTTTCAGAGGGTGATTTTTACATGTACAGATTAACATTTCTTCTTCACTTAATGTTTCATATTCTATCAATGGATTAATGTCATTAGGTTTGCTGAAAAAAGCAATTTCTACCTGTCCTTCCAGGATTCGCTTATCATTCTCTGCGGAGGTTCCTTCCAGTACATGAACTTTTACATTCGGATGCATTTTCTGAAAATCAGGAAGAGTTTTTGGAAGCATATAAGTACATCTCATGTGCGGAAACGCTACATTTAATACTCCGATATCGTTTTTCATAATATCAGCAAGTTCTGTGTCCAGATCATTTTTTATATTCAGAATTTGAGTTGCCTTTTCTACGTAACGTTCTCCGGCATAGGTAAGTACATATTTATGACCTACTTTTCTAAAAAGGCGCTGTCCCAAGTTACTTTCCAACGAAATCAAAAATTTACTCAGGGTTGGCTGTGTAATAAAGAGAGAATCAGCTGCTTTAGTAATATTCTGGTGTTTTGCCAGTGCAAGTACATAACTTAAATCTCGAAAATCCATTTGTATCTCCTTTCCCTTTTATCCCATATGTTATCTTTGTTCCATTATAAGACAGCTTATTTAAAAATGCAATAAATAGCAATAATTAATAAAAAGTATGAAAAAAATGAATACTACAAAAACAGACATAAAAAACGGATGTTATGATACCGAATCTACATTATTTGTGTATTTATAACAAAAAGCAGGTATGAAAATTGGTAAAAAACAAATAAAACTATTCGTTTTATGAATGAAAAATATAAAATAGTACAATTATACGGAATGTATAAACATTGATATAATTTATTCAACAAAGGAAGTAATTCTATTAAAGGAGGATATCAGCATGGTAAAGCTTTACGATTCCGGTGTATATCTTTTGAACGGAACAAAACTCGTCTCTGAGGCAGAAGGAGAGAAAATTTCAAAATTAAGTAAAGAAGAAGCAAAAAAAGGAACTATTTCCTATGGCATCCTGCAGGCGCATAACACCAGCAATGATTCAGAAAATTTAAAAATCCGTTTTGATTCCATTACCAGTCATGATTTAACTTATGTAAATATCATTCAGACTGCGAGAGCATCAGGATTGGATCAGTTTCCACTTCCATATGTACTGACCTGCTGCCACAATAGTCTGTGTGCTGTTGGCGGAACGATTAACGAAGATGATCATGTATTTGGACTTTCGGCATGTAAGAAATACGGTGGAATTTATCTGCCGCCTCATATGGGAGTTATTCATCAATACATGAGAGAGACTATGGCAGGCTGTGGAAAAATGATTCTTGGTTCTGACTCTCATACACGTTATGGTGCTCTCGGTACAATGGCAGTAGGTGAAGGTGGAGGAGAGCTGGTTAAGCAGATTCTTGAGCAGACATGGGATGTTGCTTATCCGGAAGTAATTGCAGTTTATCTTGATGGAAAACCTGCACCGGGAATCGGACCCCAGGATATTGCAATCGCTATCGTATCAGCAGTATTTAAAAATGGATATGTAAAGAATAAAGTGATGGAGTTTGTAGGACCGGGTGTATCTTCTATGTCTACAGACTATAGAAATGGAATTGACGTAATGACGACAGAGACAACATGCCTTTCCTCCATTTGGCGTACCGATGAGGATACGAAGAATTATCTTGCAAAACATGGACGTGCTGCTGAATATCGTCAGCTGGATCCTGAAAATGTGGCTTACTATGATGGCTGTGTTTACATTGATCTTTCAACAATCCACAGTATGATTGCCCTTCCCTTCCATCCGTCCAACGGATTTGAAATTCGTGAGTTAAATGAAAACATGGACGATATTCTTCATGCAGTAGAGGAAGATGCAAAGAAACTCATTAAAAATCCAAATCTTCAGCTGAAACTGAGAGATAAAGTAAGAGACGGATCTCTTTATGCCGACCAGGGTACGATCGCAGGATGTGCGGGTGGTACATACAGCAATATCATGGAAGCTGCATATTTGTTGGATGGCAAGAGTACAGGAACAGATGAGTTTGCACTGGCAGTATATCCAAGCAGTCAGGCAGTTATGATGGATCTGCTCAGAAAAGGTGCCATTGAGAAATTGATCGCAGCCGGAGCAACAATCAGAACGGCCTTCTGCGGTCCTTGCTTTGGAGCTGGTGACACCCTGGCAAATTAGGGTCTCTCTGTACGTCATACAACCCGTAACTTCCCGAACCGTGAAGGTTCTAAACCGGCAAATGGTCAGATTGCGACAGTAGCACTGATGGATGCCAGATCTGTTGCTGTGACTGCAGCAAATGGAGGCCGTATCACTGCTGCGGATGAGGTAGGATATGAATATGAATGTCCGGAATTTACCTATGATGAAACGGTATAACCGTATTTACCAGGGATTCGGAAAAGGAAACTCTGATGAGAAACTGATTTGTGGTCCCAATATTAAGGACTAGCCGGAAATGCCGCCGCTGAATGAGCATATGCTGTTAAAAGTTTGTGCATGGAAAGATAAAATCGGTGGTATCATGCAGTATGGAATCCCGGAATTCCGCCTTCCCAAAAGCGTACTCGACCGTTATAAGAAAAAAATGCTGGAAATGGGAATCCAGATACGTCCCAATACAACAATCGGTACTGTTTTGAAAATAGATGATTTGCTGAGAGATGGATATGCCAGTGTGTTTGTTGGCACTGGCGTATGGAAAGCAAGAAATCTGGGAATCCATGGAGAGTGTCTTGGAAATGTTCACTTTGGGATTGATTATCTTGCAAATGTGAAAGCGTATAACCTTGGTGAAAAAGTAGCAATTATCGGTATGGGAAATGCAGCTATGGATGTTGCAAGAACTGTTCTTCGAAACGGTGCCAGAAAGGTAACGCTTTATGCAAGAGGGAAAACTGTTACGGCAAGTTCTCATGAAATGTCATATGCTCAGCTGGATGGAGCGGAGTTTGTCTTTGGCAAAGAAATCCAACGGATCACGGAAAAGGGACCCGTTTTTAAAAACACTATACTGGACGAGAATGACAGAGTCATTGGATGTGAAGAAGAGGAAGAACAGGTGGAAGCAGATTCTGTAATCATCTGCATCAGTCAAGGGCCAAGAGGAAAACTGATCCGTACTACAGCAGGGTTAGAAGGTACAGAAAAAGGCTTGTTAGTTGTAGATGAAAACGGGATGACTACAAAGGAAGGTGTATTTGCAGCAGGTGATGTGGTTCATGGCTCCAAAACAGTCGTGCATGCAGTAGAAGGAGCAAAAAGGGCTGCAGAGTCTATGATACGTTATATGGAGAATTTGAGTTCCTGAAAGGAGTGACAGGGGGCGGGTGTGAACACCTGCCCCCTGTCACTTGGTCATAGATTCTTTGAGCTTATCTTTCAACTGCTGTAATTCTTTTTCAAGCTGGTCTGCTCTTGCTTTTTCCTTTTCTGCACGTTGCCGTTCCAGTTCGGTATTAGCTTGTTCCTCTTTCCGTCCCTGTTCAATTCCTTGTTCTATTCCCTGCTGAATCAGCATTTCCTCTCGTTCAAATATTTTCATATATTGCAGTGACACCTCCTCATCCTGTTTAATAAGATTAACCATTTGATGTATGCTGCGAAGATTATCAGTTGTGGCATTTTCTTCGATGTAGACATCCAGCCGTGCTCCGTGTTTATCTGTATCAGTACCGTGATATACTTTTTGTGATATTACAGTAAG
>JAQXXN010000211.1 GCA_029226085.1 Thermoflexaceae bacterium | reverse complement strand
CTCTCCGGAAAAGAGTAGGTAATCCATATCGAATTCCTAACTTACGTCTTTTTTTGAGAAATAAGCCGTAGGTCTATTAAAGTTACCCTTTTATCTGAAAATCATTTCAAAATACTTCTTGACTATTTACCAAATTGCTTTTTATTATGTTTGTGGTGCTACTTTTTACTTGATTATTCTCGTTCGGCATAGTGATTCACGTTTTCTTCGTTTCCTATGCCAGCTATACTGATGACCGACTACTGTTTTCCCTCTTTTTAGCATAGTAATTCGCCCTTTCTTCATTTTCTATGCCAGCTATACCACTGCACGACCTCTCTTCTCCTTCTTTTTGGCATAGCAATTCGCCCTTTTGCCGTTTCCTATGCCAGCTATGCCACTGCACGACCACCCTCCACTTCATTTTGGCATAGTAATTCGCTCTTTCGCCATTTCCTATGCCAGCTAAGTCCCTGCACGACCACCCTCCCACTTCATTTTGGCATAGCAATTCGCCCTTTCTTCATTTTCTATGCCAGCTATACCACTGCACGACCACCCTCCCCTTTCTTTTTGGCATAGCAATTCGCCCTTTTGCCGTTTCCTATGCCAGCTATGCCACTGCACGACCTCTCTCCCCTTTCATTTTGGCATATCAATTCGCCCTTTTGCCGTTTCCTATGCCAGCTATGCCACTGCACGACCTCTCTCCCACTTCATTTTGGCATAGTAATTCGCTCTTTCGCCATTTCCTATGCCAGCTATGCCAACTATGTCAGCTCAGTCCCTGCACATCCACTTGCTATGTAGTAACAAACCAGCCACTATCGACCGCTGCAGGTTTCCATCTTTCATCTTATCCAGTGTCCTGCCTACCAAATAAACATAATAAGCAACCATTCAATATACACACAAAACACCTTATGGGATTAAATCTTGTCGGAGTATTTTCAAAATTGAAAATATGACACAGAACTAATAGAAAAATAATTATATACCGGCACTCACAAGCCATGCAAGTGCCGGATACAGAATTTTTAGAATTTTATAAAATTATCCAATTTATATTATTATAATTTAACCTACTTGAATTGAATCTATTGCAATTGAAACCTATTTATTCAAATCTACTCCATAAAATCAATTGAATCTACTTTAACTTAATCAATTTCAATTGTTCCTTCAAAAACCGTCCTTGCAGGGCCTTCCATAAAGATTAAGTCATTTTCCCGATCCCAGGTAATCTTAAGATCGCCTCCAAGTAACTTAATCGTGGCTTCATTCTCACACAGTCCGTTAAGCACCGATGCCACAAGCGTTGCACAGGCACCCGTACCACAAGCAAGTGTCTCTCCTGCGCCCCTTTCCCAGACACGCATTTTAAGAGTTTTCCGGTCAATCACTTCCACGAACTCAGTATTGGTCTTTTCCGGAAACTTCTCATGCTTTTCAAAAAGTGGCCCAACCGCCTCAATCAGCAGGTCATCCGTTGAATCCACATAAACAACCGCATGGGGATTTCCCATAGAAACACAAGTCATCTCATAATCCTTGCCGGCAACAGTAATCCTTTCCCTGACAACCGGTGATTTTGCTGCCTTTACCGGAATCTTTTCTGCTTCCAGCACCGGACTTCCCATATTAACCTTAACAGAGCAAACCTTGCCGTTTACAACATTTAAGTCCAGATATTTAATCCCTGCCAGCGTATCCACAGAAATCTGTGTCTTTGCGGTAAGTCCCTTGTCATAAACAAATTTGCCAACACACCGGATTCCATTACCGCACATCTGTGCCTGCGAGCCGTCAGAATTATACATTTCCATGAAAAAATCTGCCTTATCAGACGGCTTAATCAGAATCAATCCATCCGAACCGATTCCAAAATGCCTGTCACTCACCTGTACTGCCACTGCACTGGGATTATTAAGTGGCTTTTTGGTACAGTCGACATATACATAATCATTGCCGCATCCTTCCATTTTGGTAAAATTCATACGCTGCTCCCTTCTGCTCATTGCAAATTTTTCTCTGCCACATTAACCGTAAATGCTCAGAACCATTCCTGCCGTTTCAACCATGCTGTTGCCGCTGTCCATACTGCACTTCTGTATATAACGGTGTGCCTCATCCTCTGTCATGTTATTCTTATCCATGAGAAGCCTTTTGGCATCACGAATAAGGATCAGTTCTTCCTCATTCCGCACTCTTGGTTTCTGACGCTTCTGACGACGCTGAATCATCTGGGTTTCTATCATCATGTTCAGCGTTTCTGTCAATGCATGTACCTTGAGGGGCATTGGGATAAATACTACATCTGAATTATCTCTTTCACTCCAGTGTCCTTCCGACGCAACCAGCAGAATCTTAAACTGGCTTGGCAGGCACTGATGCAGGTCTGAATACAGCATATCGGTCAAACGATATCCGCACACCACGATTCCTCCGTCGAGGCTATCCACTGCATTTAACACATGAGCTCCGGAGGTACAGGATGTTGACACCGTAAAACCGCTTCTGCCCAGGACAGCTTTTATGTTTCTGGCATCCTCTATTTTCGGAAATGCTACTATTATATTTGTTGTTACCATATTCTATGCCTCTACACTCGTGCCAAAACTCATTAGTACTTTGCCAGATAACGATCAATCTCCCAATCGGAAACATACTCATTAAAAAGATCCCATTCTTTCTTCTTGGCTTCCGTATATTTGCCAAAGATATGTTCTCCAAGAGTTTCCCTGATATATGCATCCTTTTCAAGTCCTTCGATTGCCATTCCAAGATTACCCGGAAGACTTGTAATCTTCTTTGCAATCTTCTCTTCTTCTGTCAGTTCAAAAATGTTACAGTCAACGCTTGCCGGAGGAGTCAGCTTTCTGCGGATTCCGTCCAGTCCTGCGGAAAGGCAGACTGCCAGTGCCAGATACGGATTAGCCGCCGAATCCGGACAGCGAAGCTCCGTTCTTGTGCCTGCGCCTCTTGATGCCGGAATACGAATTAACGGACTTCTGTTCTTTGCCGACCATGCCACATAGATTGGTGCTTCGTAACCAGGAACAAGTCTCTTGTAGGAATTAACCAGAGGATTGGTAATCGCAGCAATACCGTTCATGTGTTCCATGATTCCCGCAATAAACTGATAAGCAATTTCGCTTAAACCGTCTTCCTTATCCGGATCATAGAATGCATTCTTACCGTCCTTAAAAAGTGACATGTTAATATGCATTCCGGAACCAGCCATTCCATACTTCGGCTTTGGCATAAAGGTTGCATGCAGGCCGTGTCTTTTGGCAATGGTCTTAACCGTAAGCTTAAATGTCATGATATTGTCTGCTGCCTTTAATGCCTCATCATACTTAAAATCAATCTCATGCTGTGCCGGTGCACATTCATGATGGGATGCTTCAATTTCAAAGCCCATTTCTTCCAATGTAAGAACCATGTCTCGTCTTACATTTTCTCCAAGATCTGATGGACCCAGGTCAAAATATCCTGCTTTCTCATGTGATATCGTGGTCGGTCTTCCTACCTCATCCGTATGGAAAAGGAAGAACTCACATTCCGGTCCCACATTAAATGTATATCCCATGTCAGCAGCTTCCTTAATTGCTCTTCTGAGTACATATCTCGGATCTCCTTCGAAAGGTGTCCCGTCTGCCTTATACACATCACAGATTAATCTGGCAACCTTGCCCTGCTGTGGTCTCCACGGGAATATAACAAAGCTGTCAAGATCCGGATACAGATACATGTCAGACTCTTCAATTCTCACAAACCCTTCTATGGATGAGCCGTCAAACATACACTTGTTATTTAATGCCTTTTCTAACTGACTCTTTGTAATTGCAACATTCTTTAAGGTTCCAAAAATATCCGTAAACTGTAAACGGATAAATTCCACATCCTCTTCCTCTACCAGGCGGATGATATCGCTCTTTGTATACTTACTCATTTTTCCTCCTTATTGCCCTTGGCATTTTCTCTCTTCATGGAATACAGAAAACTCTTGTTACTTCCCATATTCATATAGTATTTATTATCCCAATTTTTATATGAATTGTCAATGGAAAGTAAATATGTTATTCTATATTTGTGAAGAATGAAATCATTTATTTACTTAATTATATTAAGTTCTTCCATATATTGTAAGTCAATTTTTGTATTGTGAGGAAAAGAAAATGAAGAAAAAATTATCCATTCTGCTGTCCGCCTTATTTCTTTTGCTTTCCATAAGCGGATGCAGCAGTCCTGTTCCCACGGATGCGACAATCGCCCATGAGATTCCGGACATTATTGAAACCACTTCCATGGTCGAGACAGAACCGCCCACTGAGACAGAACCACCTTATGAACCTGTCAGTGTGGATCTTGTCATGGTTGGTGATATTCTTGCTCACGAAGGTGTGTATAACAGCGGTTTTTATCCTGACGGCACCATCAATTACGACCACATTTTTGCACAGGTTAAGGATGACATCCAGGCTGCTGACATTGCCATCGTAAATCAGGAGGTTGTTCTTGGAGGAATTGAGCTTGGTCTCTCCGGTTATCCGTGCTTCAACAGTCCCACAGAGCTTGGGGATGCACTAATAACGGCAGGATTTAATGTTGTCCTGCATGCCACCAACCATACTCTGGATAAGGGGATAACCGGTGTGGACAATACTCTTAATTTCTGGAAGGAAAAGTATCCTGACATCGCCGTTCTGGGGATTCATGATGAGACCTTTACGGATTACTCCACACAGGATATTTATGTATATGAGCAAAACGGGCTTCGTATTGCTATTTTAAATTATACTTACGGAACCAACGGAATTCCTGTTCCGCAGAGCCGTCCGCTCATTGTAAACCTGCTGGATGAAGAAAAAGCTGCCATGGATATTGCCCGTGCAAAAGAGATTGCGGACTTTGTTGTAGTATGTCCTCACTGGGGCACGGAATATGTGTATACACCGGATTCTTACCAGAAAAAATGGACACAGTTCTTTTACGAGCATGAAGTTGACCTTGTAATCGGAACTCATCCGCATGTCATCGAGCCGGTGGAATGGATTGAATCAGAAGACAGTGACCATAAAATGCTGGTATACTATTCCCTTGGAAATTTTGTTTCCAATCAGGACAGGCTGCCGAGAATGCTTGGTGCCATGGCAAAGGTTACCATTTCCATGGATTTGGCAGAAAATGTCGATTTAACTGATGAAAGCATTATTGGATACCATAAGAAAATCATTACTGATGATGATAATATCCCGGGAACCTCCGGTGGTGATGAACTGATTGTTTATATTTCCGAATATGGCGTGGAACCTCTGGTAACACACAAGCTTTTCGGTCCCGGTTCCATTACCACGTATAAGCTGAGTGATTATACGGATACGCTTGCTGCGCAGAACCGGATTAACAATGATGAACCGGGATTTTCCCTGCAATATCTTAAAGACTTAAGCCGACAGGTATTCGGTGATTTATATGTAGAATAGCAAACAGGGAGCTGCATATTGCGGCTCCCTGTATTTATCCGTCTTAACTACTTATTATTAATATAGTTAATCAGTCCTTCTGCCTTAATAATCTTCTGCATGAATTCCGGGAATGCCTGTCCTTCATAGCTTGTTCCCTTTGTCACATCCGTAATCACACCGGTGTCAAAGTTAATCTCAACCACATCTCCGGCTTCAATTGCCCTGGCAGCTTCCGGACATTCAATAATCGGAAGTCCGATGTTAATTGCATTACGATAGAAAATCCTTGCAAATGTCTCGGCAATAACACAGGAAACACCTGCCGCCTTAATCGCAATCGGAGCATGTTCCCTTGAAGAACCACATCCAAAATTCTTATTGGCTACAATGATATCGCCCTTATTTACCTTCTTAATAAAATCCTTGTCAATGTCTTCCATGCAATGTGTGGCAAGTTCTGCCGGGTCGGAAGAGTTTAAGTATCTTGCCGGAATGATTACATCGGTATCCACATTGTCACCATATTTAAATACTGTACCTTTTGCCTGCATTTTCTCTTCCTCCTACATCACTTCTTCCGGTGAACTGATTTTACCGGTTATTGCACTTGCTGCTGCCACTGCCGGACTTGCAAGATAAATTTCTGAATTAACGTGGCCCATTCGTCCGACAAAGTTTCTGTTGGTTGTGGATACGCATCTCTCTCCTTCTGCGAGAATACCCATATAGCCGCCAAGGCAAGGTCCGCAGGTCGGGGTGCTGACTACTGCACCGGCATTTACAAATGCCTGCACCAGGCCTTCTTCAATTGCCTGAAGATAAATCTTCTGTGTTGCCGGAATGATAATGACACGTATTCCGTCTGCCACCTTCTTTCCCGAAAGAATCTTTGCTGCAATCCGAAGGTCATCCAGACGTCCGTTGGTACAGGAACCAATCACCACCTGGTCAATCTTAATGTCACCGACTTCATCGATTGTCTTTGTATTTTCCGGAAGATGAGGGAAGGCAACCGTTGGTTTTAATGTACTTAAATCAATGGTATATGTTTCATCATATTCTGCATCCTCATCTGCTTCATATACAACAAATTCTCTCTTTGAATGTTCCTTCATGTATTCCCTTGCAAGATCATCAACAGGGAAAATACCGTTCTTTCCGCCTGCTTCAATTGCCATGTTGGCGATTGTGAAACGGTCATCCATGGTAAGATGGGAAATACCGTCACCCACGAACTCCATGGACTTATAAAGGGCACCATCCACACCAATCATGCCAATAATATGAAGAATAATATCCTTACCGCTGATCCATTTGGCAGGTTTTCCGGTTAATACAAACTTAATTGCGGACGGCACTTTAAACCATGCCTTGCCGGTTGCCATGCCTGCTGCCATGTCCGTTGAACCAACGCCCGTTGAAAATGCGCCTAATGCGCCATATGTACAAGTATGGGAGTCTGCCCCGATGATAACATCACCTGCAACCGTAAGTCCTTTTTCCGGAAGAAGTGCATGTTCAATACCCATCTGTCCCACTTCAAAATAATTGGTGATATCATGCTTTGCAGCAAACTGCCTTACGCATTTGCAGTGTTCTGCCGACTTAATGTCCTTGTTCGGCACAAAATGATCCGGCACAAGAGCAATCTTGTCCTTGTCAAAGACCGTGGTAATCTTCATCTTTTCCATTTCATGAATGGCAACCGGTGAAGTAATATCATTTCCAAGTACCAGGTCAAGATCTGCCTCAATCAGCTGTCCTGCCTTCACTTCACTAAGGCCTGCATGAGCTGCCAGTATTTTCTGAGTCATTGTCATTCCCATAGTTTCTTATCTCCTTTAATCCTAAAATTCTATAGCCATTCCATTTTACACCACTCAAACGGCAAATGCAACCTCATTACACCGATGCAAAATCTTTACACTACCTTTTTCCTCATGGACAGCAGTATCTTCTTTTCAAGCCGGCTTACCTGTACCTGGCTGATGCCAAATTCCTTCGCCACTTCACTCTGGGTTTTATTCTCATAATAACGCATTGTAATCATCTTTTTTTCATTTTCCGGAAGTTCCTCAAGAAGCGAATCAACCAGCATGTGGTTTAACAGTTCTTCCTTTTCATCCTTGTCCTGGGTAAGACGGTCCAGCAGATAGATTTCATTGCCATCGGACTGATAAATTGTTTTGTGGATGGATTCCACTTCCTGAAGCGCATCCTGTGCCACAATGACATCTTCCACGGAAATTTCTGCCTGACATGCCAGTTCTTCCACGGTCGGTTCCCGCATGAGGGTACTTACAAGTTCTTCCCTCGCCCTTCTTATGCGAAGTCCGTTTTCCTTAATGCTGCGTGATACCTTTACCATTCCGTCATCCCGTAAGAAACGCTTAATTTCGCCCACTATCATAACCACCGCATAGGTGGAAAATTTTACATCGATTGAAAGGTCAAACCGGTCAATTCCTTTGATAAGTCCAATGACACCGATCTGTATGATATCTTCCAAATCATATCCCCTGCCGGAATATTTTCTTGCGCAGCTGTATACCAGTCCCATGTTCTCTTCCACAAGGGTATCTCTTGCATGTCTGTCACCCTCCTGTGCACATTTTATAAGCTCTTTCGTATGATCCATAAAATCACACCCTTTAGCTTATTATTTTTTTTCAATCTTCTTTTTCATTGTTACTTTAGTTCCCTGTCCCGGACATGATTCCACCAGAAGTTCATCCATGAAAATTTCCATGAAGGAAAATCCCATTCCGGCACGTTCCTCATTTGGTTTTGTGGTATAAAGCGGCTCCATTGCTTTCTCCACGTCCGCAATGCCGACTCCTTTATCCTCCACAATAACTGTTATTTCATTTTCTTCTATGTAACATTCGATGGTTATGATTCCTTCACCGTTTTCATATCCATGAACCACACAGTTGGTTACGGCTTCGGATACGGCAGTTTTTATATCCGACATTTCCTCCAGGGTTGGATCCAGTCTTACCACAAACGAGGCTACCGTTACCCTTGCAAAACTCTCATTCGAAGATTTGCTGTCAAATTCCAATTTCATTCTGTCTTTCATTTTGCCAACTCCATTCTGATAATTTTATGAATTCCGGATATACGGATAATTCTCTCGATTGCCGGGTTTGTCCCAACAATGCTGATACTTCCTCCCAATGGTTCTATTTTCTTATAACGTCCCATAATTAATCCGATACCTGCACTATCCATGAATCCTGTTGTCGAAAAATCAAATGCTATGTTTTTCACAATTCCCTTATCAATCATTGTGTCAATATTTTCCCGCAATTCCTTTGTAATGTGATGATCCAGTTCTTCTCCTACCCTGATAATCATCCTGTCACCTTCAAGCATTATGACATTCTTCATTTTTCCCTCCATTTTTCAATTTTATTCTGTTTTTTTCTACATTTTTCCCTAAAATGAAAAAAATGATGGAATTAACATATCGTAAATTCCATCATCTTCCTTCGCATTTTTCACGCTTATCTTTTTAATTGTTTTTCAGGTATGCCTTTGCATCATTGGCATAAAAGCTGTCCGGAAACTCATCCACAATCATCTGGTAATAGGTTTTTGCCTTATCATTTTCCTTTAATGCCTGGTAAGACATGGCCAGATAATATACCGCCTCCACGCGGTCTTCATTTAATTTCAGACTTCTTTCCAGATATGCCACCGCATTTGTATATTCATTATCTCCATAGAACTCAAATCCCTGCTCATAAAGAGATGCCGCCGCTTCTTCAAAGCATTGGCTCTTAATGGTATTATAAATATTAACCGCTTCCGGCGCAGTAACCTGCGTCATGTCTATGCCTGCAACAGCTTCCGCCGCTGCCACTTTATCGTCCGACATGTATGCATACGCACCGGATATGATAGCATCATAAATTGATACATTATCCACGGTAATTCCCACATTTTCCGCTGCACTCTTTAGTTCTTCATTTTCCGCCGTCAGTTTATCCACCTGAGTCTTTAAGGACGTTATTTCGCCATTACTGTTAGACAGCTGTTCACTATAATCCGTAAGTGTCTTATTATATTCCTGCATCTGACTCTGAAGTCTTGCCGGCATGATAAGGAACCATATGATTGCCGCACCGATTAACACGCCCACCAGAATATTAATAACAGTAATAGCGCCGTTACTTGGCTCTTTGTAGGTTGTCGGCGGTACAATCACGTCATTCCCGCTTAACGGCTTATTATCCACAACCGTTTTCTTCTTCTTCGGAAGGAATGTATCCGTCTGCTCCTTTGAAAGCTCATACTCCTGTAATTCTATTTCATACAGATATTTCTGCGAAATAGTATTATTCTTGTCAATCTTTAGTGACTGCCTTAAGTATTTCTTAGCCCTGCCATAATCTCCATCCTTCATGAGGAGAAGTGCCAGAAGCTGCAATGCCTTAATCATCCGCGGATTTGTTGCAAGTATTTTCTTAAGCTGGATAACTGCCAGGTCATAGTTCTGTGTCTTGGCATGCTTTAACGCCTGGTTAAACTTCTTTATGGTCTGATTCATCGCCTCAAACTTGTTCTGATTGGACTGAATCTTTCTTATATAAACACTTGCGGCATTTTTCTCAGGCTTTAAGTTACGGCTGATGACCCACTGGGTAAGCGCCTCAACAATTTCACCCATTTCGAAATACACAAGTCCCAGAAGATTTCTTGCTTTTATGTTATTTTTATTTAATCGAAGACTCGTCTTAAGACAATTTACCGCACCCGTCAAGTCACGCACCTGGGCTTTTGCAAGACCAAGATTGTAATACGAATTGGACGTTTTGGCAACCATCTTATATACAGTAACATCAGCGCCGCATTTTACGCAGAAATCCTCATCCGTAAGCGGGCTGTTACACTGATAACATCTCATACTACCACTCTTTTCTGCTTTTACTGCTGCTCTTGCTGTCTCATTGCAAGTTCATTCATGATTCTGTTAATAATATCCGTTACATCCGGCATATCATTGTTATATATGGCATCCTCTGCCTCATCAACTTCCAGACTTGGCTGGAACTTCTTAATTTCTTCATCATAATTAATCATATTTATTCTCCAATCAGCTCTTTAATGGCTCCCACAAGATATAATGAACCGGCGCAGTAAAGCATGTCCCCTTCCTTCATTAATGCCTTTGCAAATGTATATGCTTCCTTGTGATTTTCCCTGACAAATACCGGTTTATCTGTATATCTTCGGAATTCATTTACCATAATATCCGCTTCAAGTGCCCGGTGGTTTGGAATCTGCGTAATCACATAACCATCAAAGCATCCTGCATTACATATTTCCTGAATCATCTTCTCATGGTTCTTCTCACACACCGCCCCAAAAAGAAGATACATTTTTCCGTCATTCTTAAGGCTCCTGACTGTTTCCAGAAATCTTCTGATTCCATCCGGATTGTGTGCACCGTCCACGTAAATATGCTTTTCAACTTCCTCCATACGGCCTTCCCAGCAGGTTTCCCGGAATGCTTCCCGTATTTTTCTCTCATCCCACTGTTTTCCTGCATCCAGAACACTTAATACTTCCAGAGCAACAGATGCATTCATCACCTGATAAAGTCCCGCATTTCGAATTGAAAACATACTATTTTCATAATACCTATTATTAAAAGAAAAATCAATATATTTTCTTTCCAAATTATGAATTTTAAAGGAATTTTCATCTACAAAATAAGTCCTGCTGTTACATTTTTTTGCAGTATTTTCAATAATATCTGATGTTTCTTCATCCGTTTTCCAATAAACGACAGGCGTATCCTGCACAATGATGCCTGATTTTTCTTCTGCAATCTGCGGCAGGGTATCTCCAAGAATTTCCGTATGGTCAAGACTTAAGGACGTAATAACCGAAACAAGTTTCCGGCTTAATGCCGCGGTTGCATCCGTCCTTCCCCCAAGACCTGTCTCCATGACCACATAGTCTGGTTTTCTGTCAGCATAAAAAAGTACTGCCATGACAAACACAAAATCAAAAAAAGCCAGCCCGTCAAATCCTTGTTTCTTTAGTTCTTCGGAAACCACATTGACCCGATTAAAATACTGTAAAAACTCCTCATCTGTTATCATTTCACCGTTTATGCGAATTCTCTCATTTACTCTTACCAGATGGGGCGATGAAAACATTCCGGTCTGAAATCCAAGCTTTAAAAGTGCACCACTTACATATGCGCATACAGAACCCTTTCCGTTGGTTCCCGCAACATGGATGATATTCAGATTTTTTTCCGGATTTCCTAAAAGCGACAGCGCCCTTTTGGCTCGCACTGCCCCTGTTTCATTGCCAAATTTCCGCAATGTGGATATATAATTTACCGCCTCATTATAGTTCATAGCTGTCTGCCCTTTACCTTGATTTCAATAATCTGACAATCCTCATAAACGATTTCTGCATATTTTCCGGTATTCACCATGCAAAATGCCACCAGATTGCCGTTTTTCCCTTTTTTTGATGCAAATGCACCTTTTGTACTGCAGGTATCCATTTCCCACAACATTCTTTCTAACGAAACAATTTCTCTCTGAGTGAAATATTTTACCACAATTTCATATATTTTTCCATCAAACAACAATGTTTTAAAATGTGTCTCCCATTTTCTTTTTAAAACCTGTGCCCGATATCCTGCTTCATTTTCCAGATTTGTAATAACTTCATTAAATTCCTGTACGTGTAAAACCAGTTCTTCCCTGAGACCAGAAAGGGATTGGTTTATCTGTTCCAGCTGTTTGTGCTGGTTTTCAACACTTTCTTCCAGCCGGGAAATATTTTTTTCCAGGGAAATCGTTTTTAGTTCATTATTGCGGACATCCCGTGCCAGATTTTCATAGTCCTGCTTTAATTTCCTGTATTCCAGATCCGAATTATTCTTTACCGGATGGCTTCTTAAATATTCTTCATACGCTTTTTTGGTATTTTCGCCGTCTGATAGAATTTTTTCCTTGTAGGTGATAGTATCTTCCTGTTCTTTCCTTGTTTCTTCCAGCTTCTTAAGGTCCCGCTCCAGCACGCCCTCCTTAATGACAACCTGCTTATTAAGTTTATCAATCTCACTCAAAAGACTGCGCAGAGTCTTGTTCAGCTGTTCTTCCCGTGAAATCAGGATTAACAGAATTTTTTCTTTTTCATTTTCCTCCTGCAAAAGCCCATTACTGTAACTTGGCATCAAATCATCCGGAATACGCATCCTTTTTCCATAGCCGTTGACTGCAGTCCACACACACTCGGCAAGAATTG
Organism: Thermoflexaceae bacterium; assembly: GCA_029226085.1. Lineage (GTDB taxonomy): Bacteria > Bacillota > Clostridia > Lachnospirales > Lachnospiraceae > MGBC120314. Next base: position 15,057 of record JAQXXN010000211.1, on the reverse strand, counting down.
CTCTTTCAAGCCGGCAGAACATCATCATGGAATCATTTGCCGTACTGATGACTCCTTCCATCCCATCAAAGATACGCAGTCCCATCACATCAATGACTTTCTTTAACATTGTGGTACTCTTTTCCGAAGTAATCCGGATACGGATTGTCTTTCCGTTAAATTCCCGAAGCATCATTTCTGCAGCAAGACGGCGCAAATCCTCAATATTCGACTGGGTAATTGCCTTCTGAATCTGCATTTCCAACCGTTCATTCTCTTTCTCGGTCATTTTCCCCATTTTTCTTTGCAGCACTTTAAGATAATGCTCATAATATCTGTCATGAATTTCATCTGCCTTTTGTCCGGGGGTCTTATCATCATCAATCATGTACACCCGTGCCGCTTCGCGAACAACCAAAATATGCAGTTCCTCTAAAGAAACATCCTCCTTTATTGCTGCTACGGAAACGGCTTGGCATTTTCTGATTAATTCCTGTTTTAACATATCATCCAGTGTATCCCGTTCCAGTTCTTCCAGCTCATTATAGCTGGCATCCACCATCCTTCTTACATTGGCAAGCTGTACTACCTCTTTCATGGCATTGGACAATGTCATGCACTTTAACAATGCAATCTGTCCGCGTATTTCATCATCTGATAATTTTGCAAATCCATCAAATATTGTTACCATGCATAACATCTCCTTTCATGACAAGTTTACCATAGATATACACTATATGTCGAATGGAATATCAGGAAAATTTAATCAGATTCCATTGCAGTTACATGATTTATATAATAAAATAAAAATTAGAAACTATATTTTACCCTGTAATGATAAAAGGAGCGTAACACATGGCGATTGATTTCATAAAATATCAAGGCTTTAATTCTGTTAAATTATCATTTAATAATTATTCTGCCATTATCATGAATGAACGTGGATGTAATATTATTGAACTAAATGACACAGTAAACCATCTGTCTCTGCTGCATTATCCGGAATCCGGAGAAGAAGATGAGTTTGTGGCTTCGCCACAACGTTTTGGAAGTGCCCTCCTGTTTCCTCCCAACAAACTGAGAAACGGTTCCTTCCTATGGGATGGCATTCCCTATTCTTTTACAGAACACGGCATTCCTTTTTCTCACGGGTTATTAAAAGAATTTCCCTTCACGCTGAAGGAATCTTTTGAAACAGCAGATTGTACATACGTTAAATTCGAATTTAATTCAATCAATAGTGTTTATTTTAAAGAATTTCAATGGCTGTTTGACTGTATTTTTGAATTTGAATTATCTTCCAAAGGATTACTCCAGAAGCTTAAATTTTCCAATAATGGTAACACGGATATTCCTCTCGGCGTTGGATTTCATACCGCTTTCCGAATTCCGCAGGACGGTACTTCTTCAAAGGAAGATTACCATATTCAGGTATCCTGCGGCAGACAATGGGAGCTTGATGAGCATTCTTTTCCAACCGGGAAGCTGATTCCCCTGTCTCATGACTACCCAAAAGGTAATGTTGCTCCCCTTGCCGCCCCGATTGCCGAACATACCCAGTCTGTTGCACTGGAAAATGGCTTCCATGGAACAATCATAACCAATAAGCGTACCGGCATACGGTTTATCTACGAAACGGATTCAGTCTTTTCCAACTGGATGATCTGGAATAATAAGGCATCTGATAACTATATCTGTATTGAGCCAATGAGCTGTATAATCAATGCTCCAAATACCGATTTATTGGATTCTTCGCAGAATTTTGTAAATCTGAAACCGGGACATTCATGGGAAGCAAAAAACAAGCTGTATGTTAAACGCTAATTTAACATACAGCCTGTCATTCTTTTTTAAGCCTTTCAGCTTTGAATCTGCTTCATCCTATAAAACTCACCCTTCAGTTCCATTAGTTCCTCATAGGTGCCATATTCTGCACATCGTCCGTCCCGAATCACGGCAATCTTATCTGCATCCTTAATAGTCGATAAACGGTGCGCTACAATAAAGGTAGTTCTGTTGGCAGTGAGATTATTAATTGCTTCCTGAATTAATTTCTCTGAAATACTGTCCAGTGCTGATGTTGCTTCATCCAGCACAATTACCTGCGGATTACGGATTAACGCCCTTGCAATGGCAATTCTCTGCCTCTGTCCTCCCGAAAGCCGTCCGCCATGCTCACCCACAACCGTATTCAGTCCATCTGGAAGTGATTCCACCAGATCCATGAGATTTGCTGCTTTTACCACTTCCATCAGAGTATCTTCATCCACATCATGAATTCCATATGTAATATTATCCCGTATTGTTCCTGAGAATAGAATTGTATTCTGCGGAACCACTGCAAGATGCTTCCTGTAACTTCGAAGATCAATATCTTTCATGGATTTGCCATCCAAAAGGACCTCTCCCTTATCTGCCAGATTAAATCCCACAACCAGATTTAAAATCGTTGTCTTTCCTGCCCCGGATTCTCCCACCAGTGCAATGGTCTCGCCCTTCTTCACAGTCAGGTTCAGACCTTTCAGGATAGGATTAGACTCCTTATTATAGCGGAATTCAACATTCTTAAAAACAAACTCACCTTCCACCGAGTCCACAACTTCTTTTCCTTCATTTTCTTCCACATCCTCCGCCACAAGGACCTCTCCTATGGACCTGACGGATTCCAGTCCCTTTGTTATGGTAGGAATCAGTGTAATGATGGCAGAAACCTGCTGTACAATGGTAGAAAAGTAATTCTGGTATAATGCAATGTCACCCACAAGAATTTTCCCGCCAAATGCCAGATATGCCGTAAATGCCAGACAGATAATCTGAAATACCTGAAATACTGCCCAGCCCACAGAGCCAAAGGTTGACTGGATAATATCCAGCCGGTATCCTTTCTCTGCCACTTCAATCAGGTGCTCACTTACCTTTTGTGCCTCTTCTTCTTCCAGCGCATGTGCCCTCGTCACCGGAATCAGTTCAACCATTTCCATGACCCTTGCCGATGTACTTTCCATTTCCTTACGGAATTCCTGGTTCCTTTTCCGGATAACTCCCTTAAAAGTCACCATTGTAATTGCCGCAACCGGAACAGTCAGTACAAAGAAAGCAAACACAATAATACTCTTTGAGACTGTAACAATCATGGCAATGACAATATTTAATGCAATGTTTAACAGACTGACAAACATCTGCGTGGAAAGTGTCTCCACAGCCTCCACGTCACGCATGATTTTCGACTGAAGACGTCCCGACTGCATATTCTTATGGTAAGAAATGGATAACTGCTGTAATTTCTTAACCAATGCACCTCTTAAGCCTGTTTCCACATAACGGACTGCCAGACTTTTGAATTTCACATGAAAATAATTCATTGGTACATTCAATAATATCAGGAATATCATTAAACCTACATTTAATATCACTTTTTTCATGCAATGTTCATCATTTAATGTCACATAGTTAATAATATTTGCCAGGACAATTGGCGCCATCCACACCGGACTGTGCTTAATCACAAAAAAGATTACGGACAATAAAAACTTGCTGTAATTTCCCTTGTAAATACTAAGCAGGATTTTTAAGGGATTATCCTTATATTTCTTAAAACTTTCAATAAACTTCTCTTCTGCATGGTCTTCTTTTGGATTTCGAATCATTTTGCCCACCACTACTTCTCAATACAGTCTACGTTTTTCGCCATAATCTCCTCACCCTCACATCCTTCAATGTGAACATCCTTCAAAATAAGTTTTTCCACATTCATGGCAAGGATTCCGGCTCTTACGGACTCATCACAGCCTGTCATCATCGCTGCAACACCGCTCTTTGCCTCTTTTGCATAGGAAACATCCACATTTTCAAAGGTCAGACAGGAAATCTTCCGTTCCGGAAGTCCTGTAATGTATGCAGCTGCCACATGACAGTTCTTTGCCTTAATATTCTTAAAGGTAAGCCTCTTGATATGCGGCGTCCTGTCATCCACCGGCAGCGGCTCCTTGGAGGATACATACTCCGTCTTGCCATCCGGATCACAGAAATAAAAGCTGTTCACAACAAACGGTGTCATGACATTGTCCATGTCAATATTTTCAAATGTAATATTATCCAGCACGGAATCTTCTCCACGCCCGCGTCTTGTTTTCACACGAAGACCTCGGTCTGTATTCATGAAAAGGCAGTCCATGATTTTAACATCCTTTACTCCTGCCGCAATTTCACTTCCCACTGTAACGGCACCATGTCCGTCACGCATACAGCACTGTCTTACCGTCATGTTCTGAGTCGGTTGCTTTAACTTCTTGCCCATGTAAATCTTACCGGACTTAATGGCAATACAGTCATCACCAACTGAAATATACGTTCCGATAACTTCCACATTCTTGCAGCTTTCCGGATCAAGCCCGTCTGTGTTATGTGAATTAAACGGATTCTTAATTTTCACATCAATAAATTTTAAATTCTCGGAAAAATACGGATGCAGCGTCCATGACGGAGAATTCTGCACCGTAATACCCTGAAGAATCACATTCTTACAATGACTGATGAATACAAGCCTTGGTCGCCATGCAATCTTTCTGATTTTAGGCTCAAACCACCAGTTATCAAAATCTGCACATCCGTCAATGACACCTTCACCGGTAATTACCACATTTTCAACATTAATTCCCGTAATAATTCCGCTAAACATATCTAACGGATTACCTTCCCAGCTTCCCAGATTATATTCCTCTTTTTCATCATAGCTGTCAATAATGCCAGGAAATATAGGAAACTTTGCCCGGTCCGTAAATGCAGACAGAACTGCACCTTTACTTAATTCCAGTGTCAGATCACTCTTTAAAAAGAGAGAAGAAATTTTAAATACTCCCTTTGGTACAAGTACACGGCTATCCTTCGGACATGCCATGATTGCTGCCTGGATGGCACAGGTATCATCATGTTCTCCATCCCCATATGCACCGAAGTCCTTAACATTCAGTGTTACAAAACGGTAATCCGTTTTAACTTTTAGCGGTGCCACCGTTTCTCCCTCATATTCGGCACGAATCACATATTCCGTATCCGGATTTAAATCATAAATAGACGTAATAACCTTATTTCCCGTAACCGTCTTAACATCATTTACATAAAGATCATATTCTTTTTCCGTATAATACTTTCCCGCATCTGTTAATTCCACAACAACACATCCGGATGTTTTTGCAACTAATTTTAATTCCATGGAAACCTCCTAATGTAAAAACTTTTCTGCTACCAGCATCACTGCTGCACCGCGATTTAATTCTTTGGAGTTAAGTTCTGCCATAACCTCTTCGCACCAGGTCATTCCAATCTTTTCATACTTTTCAGCAAGAATCACCTTCAGCCTGCAGGCTTTCAATATGGCATATGCAGCCAGTGCCTTATCATTGATGTCCATTTCCTCTTCTTCAAGTACTTTTACCAACGATGACTTAAACAGCCTCTTAAGACCGTCATAATATTCATACACAGCCTGATCAATGGAATCCAATCCTTCAATAACTGCCGTCATGAAATAAGCATTATTTTTCTCCGCTCTTGCATCTGCCAGCCGGTAACGGTTCATTACATCCTGATAATGTTCTTTTCCACCGATTCTGGTTTCGTATTTTGTATAGAAAACCAGAGCCATTTCATCTTCTTCCTTGTCAAGATTCTCTTTTAGTCCTGACATAAGTATTTTAATCCGGTCAAGAACTTCTGCTTCTCCGTTTTCCATCTCATAAAAAGCCGCAATTCCCACATATTTCTTGTCATATGGTATCTGTGTAATAAGATTGCCAAGAACCCGTCTTGCATTCTCGTTATCACGATTTCTTCCAAGTATGCCAAGTCCCTGCATAATCATGCTGTTTTCATTTCCCCAGCCGTCCTTTACATCAAAACGGAAATTTTCTGCTGTTTCACGAATAAAATTATCTAGTTTCAATATTTTTACCCTCCTTAGAATATTCAAAGAAATCAAAATATGCTGTTAATGTCTCTTCGCTGCCCGAATAAGCATACAATCCGGTCATCGCCCCCGTAAAGCGCTTTCCTCTTTTTATTCCTTCGTCACAAAGATAATATACATTATCCAGTACACCAATGCTATGGTAATTCACACCATCAAGACTATATAAGAACTCTCTTTTTAAAAACTCCGTCTCAATCATGAGAAAAACAGAATCCGTTGAAGCATCCGGCTCTTTAGTAATATCTTTTCTAAAAGAGCATCTTGTCTCTTCATCGATATGTTCCACAACTTTCAGGAAAACTTTTCCTTCCTCACAGAACAGACCGAATTTTAGAAATGTATTCTCATCATAATAACAGGTCATTCCTGCATTCTGCCCCGATTTTAATTTTTCTGCATGCATCTTAGTCTTACAGACAAAAGAGAAATCCCTCTGCCGCTGTAATACAATACTCCTGCATTTTGTGGAATCCATATCATATCTGCTGCCGCGGATGACAAGCTGTCCGTTCTTAATACAGATTTCTCCATCCTTTGGAGCTCTTGGATGCATCCAGTAAAGCCTCAGTCTATCTGACTGAAAATCATCCTTTACCAATCCATCCAATTCATCATCCTCAAACTTCATCTCTGTGAGATTCGGTTTCTTATTCAATGTTCCCGGACCGTTCAGATGATTTACAATCGGCCAGCCATCTGCCGTCCACGTTATCTCATCCAGCGCCGTTTCTCTTCCCAGGATACTGTACTTTCCGTCAACCATTCTCCCACACAGGTAAACCATGTACCATTGCCCGTTCTGCGTCATTACCGGCTTACCATGTCCGCATCTTTGTATGGCAGCATTTTCATCCGTCTGGCGCATAATCGGATTATATGGACACGGCTCATAGATTCCCTTTAATGTCCTGGATCTCGATACCGTAATCCTGTGTCCCGGTCCTGTTCCTCCTTCTGCTTCAAACAAATAATAATACCCATCCTTTTTTAGAAGATGCGGCCCTTCCGGTGCTCTTTTATTATCCCCGTAATAAAGCAGTTGTGCGTCAGAAATCTGTTCGGTGCATTCCCTGTTTAGTTCAAAAATCCTTGCTCCTCTGTTAAGAAGCATGTATTTTCTGCCATCATCATCCACAAAAATTGACGGGTCAATTCCATCCTCATCAATAATGGCAGGTTTGGAATATGGTCCTTCCGGCTTTTCTGAAGATACCACAAACTGTTTTCGATAAACCGTTCCCGTATCATTCAGGCGGTATGTCGCTGCAATAAAAAACTTTCCGTCATGGTAAGAAATATCCGGTGCCCAGAATCCCCTTCCGCCTTCCAGTTCATCCAATGCCGCCCATTCCGGATTTGTAATGGCATATCCGATAATTTCCCAGTGTATCAAATCCTTCGAATGAGAAACAGGAATACACGGAAAGAAAATAAAAGACGAATTTACCATGTAATAATCCTCTCCCACACGTACAATGGACGGATCCGGAAACATGCCCGTACGGATTGGATTCCGGTACATTTCATCAAAGTCTGCACCACAGACTTTTGCAAAATACTCTTCTATCTTGTGATAATCTTTTCCTTCGCAAGAATCATCTGTAACTTTACTACAATATTGCCGTGCAAGGTCGAATGGTGTAACCAGATTTATGTCTCCCTCCAGCGGATTCATTCCAACTCTTTCCACAAGATACCTTACAATCTCCATATTGCCGGACATTACTCCGTAATGCAGAATATTCTTATGCTCTTTATCATAAATATTCATGCTCGCCCTGGAATACTCCACAACATACTTTAAAATATCAAAATCCCCTGCCATGGCAGCCACCAGCGCCATGCATCGTCCATTCCTATCTACCTCATCTATTATCGGAGGGTCAAACTCCAGCAGCCTTTTCACTTCCTCATAGTCATTTCTCAGGATAGCATTTTCCAGTGGTTTCATTGTTTCCATTCCACTCCTCCCATCCGGAACTTATCAGTCTATCAGAAGTCCCGGATCTTCCAGATTGGCATTTGGATTAACCAGAACATCTGCATATACTCCGCCAATCTTTGCGACTTCATCTGCAATAATCATACTGAACTGATATGCTCCTTCATACTGTAAATGAGAATTATCTTCCTTTCCATCCGGAAAGTTCGGATAAATCCCTGCCGGTACATGTAAAAACCATTTCTTTGTTGTTTCAAAACCAGCTTCTTCTATTTTCTTCTTACTTAAAGTACACAAATCAATAACCGGAACATCCAGTTTCTTTGCAAGTTCAATCATTGCCTCCGGATAATCCTGATGTGTTCCTTCCACCAGTGTCTTCTTGTCCTCATTAAACAGTCTTCTGTATAAGGAGGTAATCAACAGTGGATAAGCCTTATGTTTTCTAGCAACCTCAACAAACTTTGCAAGATTCTCCTGATAATCCCCAAAGCTTTCCGTATGTCGTGCAGCATCCGGCTTTTCATCATTGTGTCCAAACTGTATATATAAAAAGTCACCTTCTTTTATTTCCTTATCGATATATTCAAGCCTTCCTTCGTCAATAAAGCTTTTCGTGCTTCTTCCATTCTCAGCATAATTTTCAATCTTTATATTCTTCTTTAAAAACAACCCATAGGCCTGCCCAATACCTGTCTGTGGAAAACTCATATAGAAATTCTGTTTTACCGTGGAATCACCGGCCCAAAATATTCTTGCTGCCATATCAAAACCTCCATAGAAATGTAATTTTACATCTGATATTTTGATATCATTTTAACACAAATAGAACTTATTTGCACTATGCTATTCCGTTCAATCCTGTAATAATACATATTTTTTGCCAAAAAAAGAGGCTGTTAAAATAACAGCCTCAAAATAAATCTTATCCATTACTCCTTAACGGCACCAACATTAACACCCTGTACAAAGTAATCCTGGCAGAAAGGATAAATAATCATGAAAGGAATGATAGCCACGATAATAGCAGCATTCTTAATTGTATTATCTGAAATCTTATCATTCGTTGTCGGAAGATCATTATCTACAATCAAACCACGTAACTTCATCTGGAAGTTATACAAAGAGTTCTTTGTAACATAAATCTTGATATTGGTATAGTCATTCCAGAATGTTACGGCAAACATCAAACCAATGGATGCTAATGCAGCCTTGGAAAGAGGAAGCACGATTCTGAAGAATGTACCCATCGGTGAACAGCCATCGATGGCAGCCGCCTCAAACAGTGAAGACGGAATACCTTCGAAGAAGTTCCTCATCAATACCAGATTATATACATTAATTGATAACGGAAGGATAACTGCCCATAATGTATTTAACATACCAAGTCTTCTGATAACAAGGTAAGTAGGAATCATACCACCATTGAAAATCATTGTGAAAAGAAGCATGTATGCGAAAAAGCTTCTGCCCGGCATCTCCCACTGAATCAATACATAAGCACCCAGTGTAGAAAGTAACAGTCCAAGAAATGTACCTGCAACAGTAATAACGCAGGAAATCAGGAATGGTCTGTACAATGAGTCTCTTGTAATAATAAGCTTATAACCGCCAAGCGTAAACTGATTTGGCCACAGGCTCATACCATAACCGGATGCCGCATCAATTGAGTCAACAAGTACCTTCCAAATCGGTATCATAATAATCAGAGCGATGATTATGAACAAAATTGTATTAAATATAGGGAAGGCTTTAATTTTCTTTTTCTTTTTATTTGTATTACTCATCTTCTATCCCTCCTATACAATACCACGTCCACGTACTTTCTTGGATGCATAGTCACAACCAAGAACGAGGATACAGCTAACTAATGACTTAAACAAACCAACCGCCGTCGTATAACCGTAGTTCGGCACACCGGTAAAGGACTGTGTATAAATATATGTCTGAATAACATTAGAAACCTCAATAACCGCATCATTCATCATAACGAATACAGATTCGAAAAGGTTCATAACCTTAGCAAGGTTAAGAATGAATACCGTAATGATTGTATTTGCTAATGCTGGCAATGTAATATAACACATTCTGTTCCATCTGTTAGCACCATCAATCTGTGCAGCTTCATAAAGCTCCGGACTGATACCTGAAAGTGTTGCAAGGAAAAGAATGGTTCCCCAACCGGTATCCTTCCAGACATTTACAATATAGTAAACAGGACGCCATGTCTCAGTAGTTCCTAACCAGAAGATAGGCTCCTCAATTATATTCAAGCTAACTAATACCTGATTAACAAGACCAGATTCAGAAGTTGTAAGTAACATACGGAAAATAGATGCTACTACTACCCATGACATAAAGTGAGGTAAGTAAATAATTGTCTGAACTGTCTTCTTAAAGTGAATATTGGTAATTTCATGAAGTAATAAGGAAATTACTACTGCCATGAATGTATTAAGTATTAACTTCAGAATACTTAATTCAAGCGTATTTCTGAATGCCATCCAGAAATATGTGTCTTTACTTGCCATCTTAGCGAAATGCTTAATACCTACATAAACCGGAAGCTTTGTATAATCCGTAAATGCATACCGAATACCTAACATTGGCCAGTAATTAAAAATCAAAATAAAGACAAGTACCGGAAGGAACATCAGATAGAACCATTTATGGTTTACCATTCTGCTCCAGGTTGACTTATTATTCGTAAGATAACGCGTATCATACTGTATAGTTTTTCTATACTTCAGGATATCAATAAAGCATCCTGCAACTGCAATAATAAGACCAGCAATTACAACATATGTACCACATCCGATTTTATACTCCGGACTGGATAAAAATGTTGATAAATCTTTCATTGTAAGGGCAAAAATTACACCTGCGATAACAGTTGTAATAATTGAAAAAACTTCTTTCTTAAGTACAACAATAATACATGTAGCCACTAAAGCAGCCATAAATAAATACCAGAGTATCTGATGATAAGCAAATTCATAACCCTTATTATTAAGGTAACTCATATAGCTATAAGCATCTTTAACCTTTTCAGCATTCTGGATAAATGGAAGCAATCCACCAATAATCGCGATTACTGCACCAACAATTGCAAGAATGCGAATATTCTTTGGTGGCTGATAAACCTTAGTACCGCACTGTGGACACAGCTTAGCATTCTTTGGTAATTCAGCATTGCAAGCTTTACATACTGCCATTTTCTTACCCTCTTTCCTTAAAAATGTTTTGTAATATAACTGATATTACGAGTCTCCCCGTAAAAAAATGGGAATCCCTTTGGGGCTTGCGCCCCAAAGTTCATCCTTTTAGTCTTTGAATTGTGCGTTTGTGAGAAGACTCAAACACTCTTACTTGTTAAGAGAATCTAAGATTTCTTCTGACATTGCGCCACATTCTGATTCGTACTTAGCCATACCTTCTTCAACAGTCATCTTGCCCATTGCTACGTCAGCGATGATAGACTTTCTAACTGTCCAGATTGTTGCACTGTACTCGTTCATTGTATCTGTCTTCTTGATAGATGGAGCCATTCTACTTGCGGAGTTAAATACAGCCTGAGCTTCCTGAGCAACAGCTGGAGAAGCAACGTCAAGACCGATATCCTTACCACCATTAAAGTCAGATGCATATTCGCCTAACTTAAGAAGACCATCGATGTGGTTGTAAGAAGCTGTGTTGCCGTTTGATTCAAGAGCTGTAAGTGTGAACACACCGTTCTCATATGTGTAGTGTGTACCATACTCCCAAAGGAGCTGTACATCTCTACCATCAAGCATCTTCTGAAGGTAATATTCGAATACACCTTCTGGATTCTCACAGTCAACTGTAATACACCACTGTGGAGCAATTCTGTTAAGATATGTTCCAACTTCAGCGATTGGAGGTAATGAAACAAGAACTTCCTTGTCAGAACCTTCATATAAAGCTTTCTTTACGATGTTCTGTGTTAATGTGTTGCACCACTTACCTGCCCAGTATGTGAATACACCAAACTTATCTTCATAGAATAAGTCACGGCAGTTAGATGTTGAACGGTTAACGATTTCTGGGTCAATGATACCAGCTGTATAAGCATCCTGTAATCTCTGAAGAGCATCCTTCATTGCATCCTCTGCGAAACCATCTACCCATACGCCATCCTTTTCATAGAATTCTGGATAAGCATCCTGATAGAATTCTGGTAAGTAGTTGATGTATGGAGCTTCACCGCCAACAAGACCAGCTGCAGATACAACATACTCAGCATTCTTAGCTTCCTTCATCTTTGTAAGCATATCATAGTATTCTGCATATGTTGTAGGTAACTTTTCAACGCCAGCAGCATCTAACCAAGACTGCTTAATGTATGTTACACAACCATTACCCTGTACAGCTGAGAAACCATATAAGCGATATTCTCCGTCTGGACCAACAACCTTGGATCCTTCGAATAAATCAAGACCCATCTGGCTAACACGGCCAGAATTCTTAACTTCGGAATTATCCCAAGCATCTGTCATATCCCATAAGTAACCAAGTGAAGCATATGTAGCATAAGCATCTGCTGATAATAATACTACATCTGGTAATGAACCAGCGCCTGCACCGAATAATGTTCCGATGTAATCCTTGTAACCTGAATGGTCAGGACGCTCGAACTCTAAGTCGATGCCAAGTAACGCTTCAAGTTCATCATAGAATGCCTGAGCATTATCATCTTCCTTAACTACTGTACCATCACATGTGATAGTAATCTTTGCAGGCTTTTCTACCTGTACTTCTGTTGTTGTTTCTGCTGCTGTTGTTGCATCGTTTCCAGCTGCTGTTGTAGCGTCTGTTGTACCCTTGTCACCGCCACAAGCTGTTAAACTGAATACAAGTGTAAGCACCAGAAGAAGTGAAACTAGTTTTTTCATTGAAAATAAACCCTCCTTTTGGTTTTTCCGTGGAGTTTCGTCCACGTGTCATTGTATATTATTTTACTGACAAGGATATAATAACATTTTTGTACGATTTTAACAAGTGTATTTTTCACACATTATTAATTTTTTTTGAACTTTTTTTGAACAGCATATGTGTAATGGCGTATTTACGGCATTTTTTTAATTTTGCAACTTTTAATAATTTTATCTCACTGCTTTTATAAATTGATTGTCTTTTTCTAAATATTCTGTCAATTTATTGTTAAATTGCATAATATTCAGCTTATGAAATTCGATAAAATTATGTAATAATGCCTAACATAATTTCAAAAAGCCAAAAAAGGTAAAATATATTGTGAATTTTTTCTATTGTTCACAAATCAAAAAACAATATGGACGTAACATGACTTATGTTATATTATTTATCTGAGATTAATGTTATAATTTATGTTAAAAATAATCATTAAAAAACATGGTAATTTTTTATTCTGGCAGTTTTTTATTAATCAATAAGGGGAATCCACATGACATTTTTAGAATTGATCAGTAATTTTCGAATAGACTTTTTAGATACTTTTTTCCGCACTGTTTCTTATTTTGGTGAAATAACCATACTTCTTCCATTATTATGTATCATTTACTGGTGTGTCAGCAAATCGCTGGCTTATAAAGCACTTTTTACCTATTTTATATCCGGTTCCATTGTTCAGGGTGCCAAAATTGTATTTCGAATTCCAAGACCGTGGATTCTCAATCCATCTTTCCAGCCGGTAGAATCTGCCATGGAAACTGCCACCGGATACTCTTTTCCAAGCGGTCACGTACAGGGAAGTTCTTCTGTCTTTCTTTCCATTGCCACATGGTCAGGGAATAAAATACTGGCAGTCATTTCTTATGTCATTACTGCACTTGTGCTCATATCAAGAATGTATCTGGGCGTTCACACTCCTCTTGATGTTTTCACCTCATTATGCATCTGTGTGGCTGTTGTCCTGATTCTCCGATACATTGCAGCCAATTATTCCTTTCCTCATAGCAACAAAACCGCTCTGCTGATTATTGCAATTGCCTACTCCATCGGGCTTATTTTGTATGCTCTGCTGCTGGTATACTGGAATGTGTCTAGTATGGAACTGGTATCAGACTCCATTGTATTTGCCTGTTCACTGACCGGTTTTTCCATTGGTGCATACATAGAAGACCGTTTCATCCATTTTGGGACCAGCTGTCTTTCCTTTTTTATGCAGATTATTAAAGCCATCCTCGGTCTTTTGGGACTGGTTCTTTTAAATTACGCTTTTTCTCTTATTCCTGCTGGCAAAACAGTTATTAACTCAGCCTTAAGTTTTTGTTCCTGTATCTGGGCAACATGCATTTTCCCTTTATTCATCAAACTCGTTCAGAAGAAAAAATACAGTGAACTATAAAAAGACTACCTGATTTTGGGATACTGCAAACTTTCTTTGTTCCCCTTTCCGAAGCACAGCCTTTCCATTTGTTGACTCAATTACCTTTTTAGAAAAAGAATCTGCTTCCTCCTGTGAAATCACTATCTTCATTATTACCTTATCCGTATAATCACAGCTAATGACATAAACTCTTTCCCTTTCATTTCCTGTCATGTACTGCACCTTTCCCACCGTATTGTAATCCATCTCAATTTCCAGTATGACTCCGTTTTCTTTTACCGCAACCTTAGAATTATCAATCCCTTCCCGTGCAGCCTGTTGATAGGCACGCACCAGTCCGCCCGTTCCAAGGAGCGTTCCTCCGAAATACCTGGTCACAATTACAAGACAATCCGTGATATTTTCAGCAAGCAGAATATCAAGCATCGGTTTTCCTGCCGTTCCGCCCGGTTCTCCGTCATCACTGTACCGCTGGATTTCCTTATTATCCCCGAGTACAAATGCATAACAGTTGTGCCTTGCATCCCAATATTTCTTTTTCATTCCCTCAATGATAGAGAGCGCCTCTTCCTCATCATGTACTGGAAACACACTGGCAATAAATCGTGACTTTTTTTCCACGATTTCACCCATTCCGCCTTCCAGTACAATTTTTTGTTTCTGCGGCATAATCATTTACCATCCTTTCGTTCTCGAATTCAGGGGCATATTTAAATTGGGGGGGTTGTATCGCTGAAGTGTCGGGTTCTCCTGCCGGATGTGGGTAGACTGTGGAGGGCTGTCATAGAGAACACGAGATGGTATGCGGGTTTCGAATTGTGTCTTTTCTAACACAATACA
>JAQXXN010000210.1 GCA_029226085.1 Thermoflexaceae bacterium | reverse complement strand
GTATCTTGGGGCAAATTCGGGACGGATATTTACTGCATTGATACATCCGGATGATTTGCAGGATTTTGAAGAATGTGTTGAAAGAGCAGATCAAAAACCGCAGCATCTTCTGTTTCGTTTATTAAGCGAGGATGAAAAATACAGATATATTTATGCTATCATACGCAGGAACAGTAAATCTATCGATATGGAGATTGTGGATATAGCCAATAACCATAAAAAATTCGATAATTTAAGAGATACGGCATTTAAATGCAAAAAAATCATGAATTATAGTGAAAATGCCTATTTTGAATATTTTTATGACAGCCGTACCATTAATATCTACGAATATGTAAATGAACGAAGCATTGTACATTTTAACAGAAAGATTGACGAGTTTTATGATGAGGTCATGCAGGAAAGCCGTTATACAGCCAGACAGAAAAAGGAATTCATGGTTTTGTATGAAGCATTAATTGATAACAGGGATAATCTGAACGTTTCCCTGGATGGAAGTATTTTTGGAATGGAACAGGGTGTTCTTGAAATTAAAGGCGGAATAATATATAAGCACGGTGAGAGGCAGTTATTGACAGGAACGATAAAACGGCTTGGTAATGAAAGGACGGGGGGAGACGAAAAGTATTATAAAACAAGTTATGCCGTGGAACAGGCTACGGGAACTTATAATAAGCGTGCAATTAGTGAACTGGCCATAGATATCCTGGCGTCTTCCGATAACGACCGCAGATATATTATTATGCTGGATATTGATGATTTTAAAAATGTGAATGATACATTTGGACACATGACGGGAGATGAGGTAATTGCCAAGACTGCTGAAATTCTGAAACATCATGTGAGAGAACGCGGTTATGTCGGAAGATTTGGAGGCGATGAATTTTTTATCATTCTGGATAAGGTTAATGATGAAGAAAGCCTTGTTTACTTATTGAAAACAATTCGAAAGAATCTGGCATGGGACTGCATGGAAATTACTCCGGGACTTAAGATAACGTTATCCATGGGCGTTTCCTGTTATCCGGAAGATGGAAAGACATATGACGAACTTCTCATGATAGCGGATAAATGTCTGTATCTGGCAAAAACAAAGGGTAAGAACCGGTATGTAATATACAGGCCGATGCTGCATGGCGATCTGGAAAAGGTAAAGAACAGTAAGATGTTGTCCATTAATAATTTATTTGAAGATAATTATCATGTATGCTGTGCTGCCATGGCTGCCATGAATGATATCCGGGATAAGAATGTATCCATGGAACGCTGTCTGGAAAGGGTACGACAGGAGTTTGCGGTGGATGGAATTACAATTTATAAGGGAATTGATTTTGAAAGAATTATTTCATCTGGAGAATATTCGGAACCGATGCTTCGTGCAGATTATCTGAAGGAGGAGCAGGGAGAACTCATGCTGGACGAAAATGGGATGTTCTGCGTGAATAAGATTCTTAATATTAAGGAAAAATGGCCGAGGGCATATGAAAGCCTGGAAAAACAGGGGAATATAGGGATTCTTGTAATAAGGCAGGGAGATGTTGCCATAAGTTATGACTTGTTTGGCAGGCTGCGCAAATGGTCTGATTTGGATAAAGGACTTTTGCTGATGATTGGAAAAGCACTTGTGGAAAGAATTAGTAATTTACAATAGGCGGTATAAGAATTTTAAAAGAATTTCTTGCACAACATTTTTTTCGGTGTTATAATAGCACCAAATCAGAAATAGAATAACACGTTGATGAGACGAGTAGCTTATGCAGAAGGGTTCCAGAGAGAGGACGAGGCTGAGAGTTCCTTACCCGGGCATATGTGAAGACTACCTCTGAGTGGCCCCAATCCGGTCCGGTGAGTCCGTTACCATCGCAATGAGTGTGAAGAGAGTGTTCTGGCGTTTTAGAAAGATAGTTGCCGT
This sequence comes from Thermoflexaceae bacterium, assembly GCA_029226085.1. Classification (GTDB taxonomy): domain Bacteria; phylum Bacillota; class Clostridia; order Lachnospirales; family Lachnospiraceae; genus MGBC120314. Next base: position 15,922 of record JAQXXN010000210.1, on the reverse strand, counting down.
AAGAGAAGCTCTTCATGAATCAGGGTGGAACCACGTGTATTGATGTATATTCGTCCCTTATGCCGATAACCGGCATGAGGGATTTTTTATTGGAAAATTTTAAGGGAGGAAATGCGTATGGAACAAAAACTGGAACTGGTCAAAGAAAATTTAAAAACTCCGGTAACCGTGACAGGAAAGGAAATTCTTGCAGGCGGAGTGCTCTGCTTTGCAGCAGGAATCATTCTGGGACTGTTTTTTGGAATGGCAGGAAAGGGAATCAGCCTGAAAATTGCACTGGGCTCCTATAATGGCAGTAAGAACCGGAACAATGGAAACGGAAACTGCGATAATGGAAGAAAAAGTTATGCAGATGAGAAAGCCGGAAAGTCGGAATAAAGTTTTGGTAATACAGTATAAAAAGAAAACAATATTAATAATTAAAAAGAGGAGAATAGACAATGAAAATCACATTAAAAGACGGCTCTGTAAAAGAGTTTGACAAGGCAATGAGCGTGTATGACATCGCAATGAGCATCAGTGAGGGACTGGCAAGAGTGGCATGTGCCGGTGAAGTAGACGGAAAGGTAGTGGATTTAAGGACTGTTGTGGATTCTGACTGTAACTTAAGCATTCTGACCTTTGAGGATGAGGCAGGTAAGGCAGCATATCGTCATACAGCATCCCATGTACTTGCTGAGGCAGTTAAAAATCTGTATCCGGAAGCAAAATGTGCCATCGGACCATCCATTGACACAGGATTTTATTATGATTTTGACATTCATTCCTTTACAAGGGAAGACCTTGACAAGCTGGAAGCAGAAATGAAGCGCATTATTAAGGAAGGACATGAAATCACAAGATATACCCTTCCGAGAGATAAGGCGATTGAATTCATGAAGGAAAAAGATGAACCATATAAGGTAGAACTGATTGAAGACCTGCCGGAAGATGCCGAGATTTCTTTCTATGACCAGGGCGGATTTGTGGATTTGTGCGCAGGACCGCATCTTATGAGTACCAAGCCGTTAAAGGCAATCAAGCTGATTTCTTCTTCCGGAGCATACTGGAGAGGTTCTGAAAAAAATAAGATGCTTACCCGTATTTATGGTACGGCATACACGAAGAAAGCAGAGCTGGATGAATATTTACAGCATCTTGAGGACATCAAGCTTCGTGACCATAACAAATTAGGCCGTGAAATGGAACTTTTCACAACCGTTGATGTGATTGGACAGGGACTTCCGCTTCTCATGCCAAACGGAGTGAAGATTGTGCAGAGACTGCAGCGCTGGATTGAAGATGAGGAGACAAGCCGCGGCTACATGAGAACCAAGACACCGCTCATGGCAAAGAGTGATCTCTATAAGATTTCCGGACACTGGGATCATTATAAGGAAGGAATGTTTGTGCTGGGAGATGAAGAAAAGGATAAAGAAGTATTTGCGCTCCGTCCGATGACCTGCCCATTCCAGTATTATGTATACAAGGCAAGCCAGAAGTCTTATCGTGACCTCCCATGCAGATATGGCGAGACATCAACACTCTTTCGAAATGAAGATTCCGGAGAAATGCACGGTCTTACCCGTGTCCGCCAGTTTACCATTTCCGAGGGACATCTGATTGTAAGACCGGATCAGATGGTAAAGGAGTTTAAGGACTGTATCGCACTGGCACAGTACTGCTTACAGACATTAGGACTTGAGGAGGACGTAACCTATCATCTTTCCAAATGGGATCCGGACAACAGGGAAAAATACATTGGAGAGCCGGAAGTATGGGAACAGACGGAACAGCATATCCGTGATGTTTTAAATGAACTGAACATTCCATTTACCGAAGATGTGGGAGAGGCGGCATTCTACGGACCAAAGGTTGACATTAATGCAAAGAATGTATATGGCAAGGAAGACACCATGATTACCATTCAGTGGGATGCCCTGCTTGCAGAACAGTTTGACATGTATTACATTGATGAAAACGGAGATAAGAAGAGACCATATATTATTCACAGAACGTCAATGGGCTGCTATGAAAGAACCCTTGCATGGCTGATTGAAAAATATGCCGGTATGTTCCCGACATGGCTGTGTCCGGAACAGGTAAGGGTACTTCCGATTTCGGATAAGTATACGGATTATGCAGACTCTGTTCTGGATAAGTTAAAGAAAAACGGAATTGATGCAACAGTGGATTATCGTGCGGAAAAGATTGGCTTTAAGATTCGTGATGCAAGACTTAAGAGAGTACCGTACATTCTTGTTGTGGGTGAAAAGGAAGCAGCTGATGGAACAGTTTCTGTAAGAAGCCGGTATCTTGGAGATGAAGGCGCAAAGAATCTTGATGATTTCATTGATGATATCTGCAGAGAAATCCGTACCAAGGAAATCCGTAAAATCGAAGTAAAGGAAGAAAATGCCCGATAAAACAGGAACTTCTCACGCCGGCTTGGCAAAAAAAGCAGGATGGAACAAAAATAGAGTTGCCAAATACTGTTTTTGTGTGTAAAATATACCATATAATGTATTAAGGAGAAAGTATATGGATATAGTGGTAAAGTACATTGATGAATTATTGGAGAAGAGTACCCCTAGTTCACCGATGTGGAATATTGAGAAGTTAAAGCAGGGTAATAATTCAACATGGAATTACATTGACGGATGCATGATTAAGGCTGTTCTTGCAATGTATTCCATTACCAAGGATGAGAAATATCTTAAGTTTGCAGATGATTTTATTGATTACCGGGTGAATGAAGACGGAACAATCAGCGGTTATGATATTCATGAACAGAATATTGATAATGTCAATGCAGGCAAGACCCTGTTTGAATTATATGATTTGACCGGTAAAGAGAAATACCGTAAGGCAATTGACTTGGTTTACAGCCAGATTGAGATTATGCCAAGAACCAAGAGCGGTAATTTCTGGCACAAGAAGATTTATCCGGAACAGGTGTGGTTAGATGGTCTTTACATGGGACAACCGTTCTATATGGAATACGAAACCAGATTTAATAATAAGAAGAATTATTCTGATATTTATAATCAGTTCCGTTTTGTAATTAACAACATGAGAAATCCGTTGAATGGTCTTTACTTCCATGCAATGGATACTTCAAGACAGGCATTCTGGTGTGATAAGGTAACCGGTCTTTCCCAGTGTACATGGCTTCGCGCATCCGGATGGTACGCAATGGCACTTCTGGATACTCTGGAGAAGACAGACATCAAGGATGAGGCCTATGCAGATGACAATAAGATGCTAAAGGATGCATTCATTGATTTGATTGATTCCATGCTCAAATATCAGGATGAAAGCGGTATGTGGTATCAGGTTGTGAACTACGGCGGAATGGACAAGAACTATCTTGAAACCAGCGGAAGTTCTATTTTTGCATATGCAATTCTTAAGGCGGTAAGACTTGGAGTATTGCCGGAGGATTACAGACAATATGCAGAGAAGGCGATTGACGGCATCATCAGCAAGTACTTAAGAGTGGACGAGTCCGGAATGGGACTTGGTGGTATCTGTCTTGTTGCAGGACTTGGCGGAGCTGGAAGAAGACCTGGAACATATGATTATTACATGTCAGAGCCAATCGTGGAAGATGATGCGAAGGGTGTCGGACCATTCTTACTTGCATATACGGAATTATTAATGTATAAGAAGTAACTTTTGTGACAAAATAAGCATAATTTAACAGATTAGGTAATAAGTCTTATTATCTAATCTGTTTTTGCATAGTGCAATTGAAAAATTTATGAGGTATCAAGATGAACATAGTAGTTTTAGCTGGCGGAGTTAGTACAGAAAGAGATGTATCAATTGTAACAGGAACCATGGTATGCAATGCACTGGTTAAGAAAGGACATAATGCCATTCTGGTGGATGTGTACATGGGATATGAAATGACGGCAGACAGTGTGGCAGAGGAGTTTTGTTCTGCTCATGAGCTGGATGCAGTAAAGGTGGCAGCACAGTCACCGGATTTGGAAACAGTGAAAAAAAGCAGGGGAAGAAGCGAGGATGGCTTTTTCGGAAAAAATGTGCTTGCTTTGTGCAAGGCTTCTGATATTGTATTTATGGCGCTTCATGGCGAAGACGGCGAGAATGGAAAGATTCAGGCAGCATTTGACTTGCTGGGAATAAGATATACCGGTTCGGGCTATCTTGGTTCGGCGCTTGCCATGAATAAGGATATGGCAAAGGAAATCTTTGAAAAGCATCATGTACCGGTTCCGGCAGGCTTTACTGCCACAAAGGAAAATTACAGGGAACAAAAGGCAGTATTTCCATGCATTGTAAAACCGGCATGCGGAGGCTCCAGTGTGGGCGTTTCCATTGCAAATAACGAAGAAGAATATGAAAAGGCGTTGGAAGAGGCTTTTTACTGGGAAGAAAAGATTGTGGTTGAGGAATATATTAAAGGCAGGGAATTTTCTGTCGGCGTTGTGGAAGGCAAGGCATGTCCGATTATAGAAATTGCACCGATTCAGGGCTTTTATGATTATAAGAATAAATATCAGGCGGGCTCTACCGTTGAAACCTGCCCGGCAGAGATTTCACCGGAGCTTACGGCTAAAATGCAGAAATACGCCTGCATGGCGTGTGAAGCATTAAAGCTGGAGACTTATGCAAGGGTTGATTTCATGATGAAGGAAAACGGCGACATGTACTGTCTTGAGGCGAATACACTGCCCGGCATGACACCGACAAGTCTTCTTCCACAGGAAGCAGCAGCCCAGGGAATCAGTTTTGAGGATTTATGTGAACAGCTGATTTGGATTTCATTAAAAAAGTATGAAAAACAGGAATAATCATATGAAGAACATGACATTAAAAAATATTGCATCTGCCTGCAAAGGAATCTATCATGGCAGTGTGCAGCAGGAAGAGGTGGAAGTAACCTCCATAACAACAGACAGCCGTAAAATTCAGGAAGACTGTCTGTTTATTGCGATCCGTGGCGCAAGAAGTGACGGGCATGATTATATTGAATCTGCAATGAAACAGGGCGCCGCATGTGTGATTTCTGAAAAAGAATTAGAAGATACGACTTATCCCTATATAAAGGTGGAGTCTTCTCTGGAAGCCATTAAGGAAATTGCATTATTTTACCGAAGCCAGTTGTCCGTGAAGGTGATTGGAATAACGGGAAGCGTGGGAAAGACCAGCACCAAAGAAACTGTGGCAAGTGTTCTTTCCGAAAAATACCGTGTATTAAAGACTCTTGGTAATTTTAATAACGAACTGGGACTGCCGCTTACCATTTTCCGTCTGAGGGAAGAGGACGAAGTGGCAGTTCTTGAAATGGGTATCAGTGATTTTGGTGAAATGCACCGGTTAAGCCGGATAGCAAAGCCGGATATCTGTATTATGACCAATATCGGTATCTGTCACCTGGAGAATTTAAAAACCAGGGACGGAATATTAAAGGCAAAGTCAGAAATCTTCGACTTCATGAATCCTAACGGACAGATTATTGTAAATGGTGATGACGACAAACTGATAACTGTCAGGGATGTAAACGGAGTAAAACCGCTGCATTTTGGCATGGATTCATCCTTTGACGTATGGGCGGACAATGTATGCAGTGTGGGATTAAAAGGAACAAAGTGTACCATTCATACCATTAAGGGAAGTTTTGAAGTACTGATTCCCATTCCGGGAAAGCATATGGTACACAATGCAATGGCAGCTACCCTTGCCGGTATTATTCTGGGTCTTGATACGGCACAGATTCAGGCTGGAATTGAGAAATTAGAGGCGTTAAGCGGAAGAAATAATATTCTTTTTGGAAAGAAATATACGTTAATTGATGACTGCTACAATGCCAATCCGGTATCCATGCGGGCATCCATTGACGTACTTTGCGATGCGGATACAAGAAAAGTCGCAATTCTCGGTGATATGGGGGAACTGGGTCAAGACGAGAAGAAGCTTCATTATGAACTGGGTGAATATGTGGGAAAGTCGGCTGTGGATATTCTACTCTGTGTGGGAGAACTATCTAAAGAAATGGAAGCAGGTTTTCTGACGGTACGCAGGCCACAATCCAGTCAGGAACAGACAGTGTTTCATTATGATACGGTTGAAGAACTTCTTGCTGATGTGGATAATCGCCTTTTACTGGGAGATTCCGTGCTTGTCAAGGCTTCTCATTTCATGAAATTTGAACAGATAGTAAAAGCACTGCAGGATGGAGAAACTAATTAATCCGGAATATATGGCAATCTTTACGAAATTCCATATTGACAATAATATAGGGTATACGGTAGAATGTTGCTTAAAAATATATTAAGGAGATGATTTATTTGGTAGACCCCAGTGTCTTACAACTTATTTTTTTAATCATACTGGTATTTTTATCAGCATTCTTTTCATCGGCTGAGACAGCCCTGGTAACAGTAAACAAGATTCGAATTCGTTCAATGGTGGAAGGGGGAAACAAGCGTGCTGTGATTGTCAGCAAAATTACGGATGATTCCGGCAAGATGCTGAGTGCAATTTTAATCGGTAATAATATCGTTAATCTGACGGCATCTTCCCTGGCTACAACATTGACTGCGGATGTCTTTGGCAGTAAGTATATCGCCTATGCAACAGGATTACTGACACTTTTAATCCTGATTTTTGGTGAAGTGACGCCGAAGACGATGGCTACCGTGAATGCAGAGAAGATTGCATTAAACTATGCTCCGTTCATATCCTTTTTGATGTGGATTCTGACACCGGTTATCTGGATAATTAATAATCTTTCCATGATTGTATTGAAATTACTGCGTGTAGATCCGAACAGCAAGGGACAGTCCATTACGGAAAATGAATTAAGAACCATTGTTGAGGTAAGCCACGAGGAAGGCGTAATTGAAACTGAAGAAAAACAGATGATTAATAATGTGTTTGATTTTGGAGACTCGCAGGCAAGAGATGTAATGATACCGCGTATAGACATGACATTTGCGGACATCAACAGTACATATCAGGAAATTATTGATATTTTCCGTTCTGAAAAATATACCAGACTTCCGGTATACGAAGGAACGACCGACAATGTGGTTGGTATCATTAATGTCAAGGACCTGCTTTTGTATGATTCTCATGAAGACTTTAATGTAAGGGATATTCTTCGGGAACCTTATTATGCTTATGAATTTAAGAAGACTTCGGAACTGATGGAAGAATTGAAAAAGACTTCCAATAACATCACCATTGTCCTGGATGAATACGGCTCCACGGTGGGAATGATTACTCTGGAGGATCTTCTTGAGGAAATTGTGGGCGAGATCCGTGATGAGTATGATGAGGATGAGAAAGATCTGATTGAAAAAATCAGTGATACGGAATATGTCATTGCCGGTATGACAAAGCTGGATGATTTCAATGAACTGGTTGGAACCCATCTGGAATCGGAAGAATATGATTCGGTAGGCGGTCTGGTGATTGAACTTTTAGACAGACTTCCGGAAGAGGGCGACAGGATTACCTTGCCGGGCATTGAGCTGGATGTGGATAAGGTAGACAAAAACCGTATTGAACTGATACATGTTTATCTCAAAAACGAAGATGAGACTTCAGAAATTTCCGAAATAGAGAAAGAAGAAAAGGAAGAATCATAGAATAGATATATATAATAATTTACATGAAAGAGGCTGTTGTTTTTGAATTATGATATGCCCTGTCTGCCTGACAGGGGCATATCGATTTCGAGAGGCGACAGTCTTCTTTTTTGAACGTAGAAAAAGTATCTTTTGGAAAACATTTGCATATTGGCATAGTAAAATGCATTTTTTCTAATTCCTATGCCAATATCGTTCTTTGAAATGCCAATACTGGCATAGAATATTTCATTTCTAGTATTCTCTATGCCGGATTTGCTCTGAACAGCATTATTTCGCACTTTTTGCATTATTCCGGTTTTACTCAGCTACTCTATCCTGAATATTCTTTATCTACATCATGAAAGGGGCATGCCGCCTCACGCATTTTCATTCGCTAACGCGACACTCCCTTTTTTATTTTTTGTCGGTAATACCATGAGACTTTTGATAATATACTGTAAAAAAAGAATGAGGTAAGGACATGAATAAAATATTACCGATACTAAAGGTATTGCTGTTGGAATTCATTGTATCCATGATACTGCTCCTTGTAATTGCATTTGTAATGTATAAATCGGGAATGGGCCAGGGTACTGCACGTATACTGATACTGGGAGTTTATCTGATTTCCACGTTCCTTGGCGGCATGATTATAGGAAAAGCACAGAAAAGCAGAAGGTTAATCTGGGGGGCAACGGCAGGAATTCTCTATCTTTTGGTTTTGTTAATCGTATCCGTGATTGTGGACAGCGGACTCACCGGTGAAAATAACATTATTCTCTCAGTAGTGTGTTGTATTCTTGGAGGATGTCTTGGCGGAATGAGCAGCTAAAAAGAAATAATACAAAATCTAGTATTTTTTTCATTTTACTATTCACAATATATGGGAATGTGTGATAAAATCAAAGGGATTGAGGAAGGAGAAATAAATATGGGAGACAATCAGAAAAAGCCTGTGATTGAGGTAACTGATTTGTACAAAATTTATAAGGTTGGAACCAACAAAATCCGGGCATTAAACGGAGTCAGTTTCAAGATTTATGAAGGCGAATTTTGTGCAATCGTAGGTACATCCGGTTCAGGCAAATCAACACTTCTGAATATGATGGCTGGTCTTGAAAAGCCAACGAAGGGGCAGATTGTAATTAGAGATACTCACATTGAGAAGCTGAATGAGAATCAGCTGGTAAAATTCAGAAGAGAACATGTTGGATTTATTTTTCAGTCATTTAATCTCATGGGAACGATGAATGCCATAGAAAATGTGGCATTGCCGCTTACCTTCAGGGGCGTCCGGAGAAAGGAACGCATGAAAAAAGCTGAGAAAATGATTGAACTTGTAGGTTTATCCAGGCACAAAAAGCATAAACCTACCCAGATGTCCGGTGGACAGCAGCAGAGAGTCGGCATGGCAAGAGCGCTGGTTCTGGACCCGGATATCGTGTTTGCAGACGAACCCACCGGTAATCTGGATTCGGTAACATCTGCCGAGATGATGGCGTTAATGCGAAGTGTGGTAAATGAACAGAAAAAGACTCTGGTCATGGTAACCCATGATGATCATCTGGCGAGCTATGCAGACAGAATTATCCGTATTGTTGACGGAAAAATTGTAAAGATGGAAGAGAATGAAAATACTAGTATTCAAAGGGAGAGTACTAAAGGGGAGGATGTAAGTAATGAAGAAAATTAAGACAATGGGAGCAATTGCTCTGGCATTTCTTGTGATGTTTTCGGCAATGATGGCTGTATCGGCGCCGGTCGGTGTCCTTGCGGCAGAGGAAAGCAGCAGCGACGGAAATAAAAATAGTAACAGCTATGTAACTACATATGGTAATCCGAACGAAATTATTGTTGATTGTGTCAATACAATGTCTGCAGGAGCAAATGGTGTTGCAGGAATTGAATTTCAGGTAAGTTTCGATGACAGTTTTATACAGAGTGGCAAAGTATATTCAATTGTTTCGGTTCGCCCGAAAATGGATACAAGCGGCCCGTTTATTGTGGATAATGCCATGTATGCCATTGCTGAGCCGGAAACAATAGAGCAAAAAAGTAAAATGCATTGTGGCTTTGTATTTAACGTAAAGGGTAACATTAAAACCGCATATTACCCAATCGCATTTGAAGTAGTGTATGAAACAGTAGATTCTACGACAAATGAGACAATTTATTATTCTGTGGATAAGGCAATAGACATCTGTCTTTTTGGTAAGGAAGAGGAGACAACTTCTTCTGACACAACAGCATCCGTGCCAAGAATCATCGTAACCGGATTTGAAACCAATCCGGAAAAGGTAATGGCGGGACAGGAATTTGAACTTACCGTACATTTACAGAATACTTCCAATAAAACAGCGGTATCCAATATCAAGGTAGCATTAAGTTCTGCCAGCAATGAGTTTCTGCCATCATCCGGTTCCAGTACGGAATTTATCCGTTCCATGGGATGTGGAGCAACAAAGGATATCGTAATTAAGATGAAAGCACAGGGAAATCTGGAACAGAAACCGTATGTGCTTTCCGTAAAATGCGAGTACGAAGGGGAAAAGAATGCACCGTATACCGCAGAAGAAAGTATTTCGATTCCGGTATATCAGGAAGCTAAGGCAAAGGTTACGGATATTGAAGTAATGCCAATGTCCATTGAAGTATACAGTCAGGCTAATGTCATGTTCTCCATTAACAATACCGGTAAATCCACTTTATACAATGTACAGGTGGCGGTAGATAGTGAGAATCCGTATGTGCAGGGAGAAGAATCCTTTGTCGGCAATATTAATTCCGGTGCAACCGGATATGCGGATTTCATGGTAACAGGCATGGCACCGACCATGGATGACGGCAAGGTAAAGATTATCATTTCTTATGAAGATGCCAACGGTGAAGTGGGGACGTTTGATGCGGAAATCAATCTGTATGTATATGAGCCGGTACCAATGGATCCGGGAATGACAGATAATTTTATGGATCCGGACTTTGTGGAAGAAGAAACATCCGGTTTCCCGTGGATATGGCTTGTGGCAGGCATTGTAGTTGTGGTAATTGTTATTATTGTAACCGTTGTTGTCATTAAGAAAAAGAAGCAGAAGGCTTTGGAAGAGGAATTAGAGGATGAGATTTCTTGATATAATCGGAATGAGTGCCAGTAATCTCTGGAGGAGAAAACTGCGTACCTTTCTGACGGTATTGGGAGTCATGATTGGTACGACCTCCATTGTGGTCATGGTATCTCTTGGTATAGGACTAAAGGCTGCTGTCATGGAGCAGTATGAAGCTTATGGCAGCATGACAGAGATAGAGGTATATAATTACAGCTGGGGAAGCGACTCGGATCTGGTAATCAATGATTCCATGATTGAGCAGTTTAGAAATATCCCCCATGTAACGGAGGTTACCCCGATCCTTAACATGAGTGCCCAGCTGTATCAGGGGAAATATGCGGCATGGGTACAGATTAACGGTGTCAGTCAGGAGTATTTAAGCAAAATGGAAGTAGGAGAAGGAGAACTTCCTTCTGCAACTTCCGGACAGGTAGAACTTCTGATTGGTAATGCTGTCATTCAGGATTTCTATCAGACGAGCAATTATAAGTATCCGTATTATGAAGACGGTGTGCTTGCAGATGTGGATTTGATGGGAAGAACACTTTTTACCCAGTTTGAATCCACGTCAGGAGATGGACAGGAACAGCCGGCTAAGAAAAATGTATTCCCTGTTGCAGGTATTATTGCCGGCGGAACGGAAACCTATAATCAGTACAGTTATGGTGTCTATGTGGATATTGATGCCTTGAAGTCTTATCTGAAGAAGACATACAAAGGCAAGGTAATTCCGGGACAACCGACAGGAAAGAATGGAAAACCGTTAAAGGAATTTGTTTATAATAATGTAATCGTTGCCGTGGATGACACGGAAAATGTCAGTGATGTGCTGACAACCATTAAGGATATGGGATTTCAGGGTTACAGCCAGGCAGAATGGATACAGCAGGCAGAACAGCAGATGCTTACCATTCAGGCAGTACTTGGCGGTATCGGTGCAGTTGCAATGCTGGTTGCAGCAATCAGTATTGCCAATACCATGATGATGTCAACTTATGAGAGAACCAAGGAAATTGGTGTCATGAAGGTTTTGGGATGCAGTCTTGGAAATATTCGAGGATTGTTCCTTACGGAAGCTGCTTTTATTGGCTTTATCGGCGGAGCTGTGGGACTTGTTTTAAGCTATATTTTGTCTGCAGTATGTAATCAGATTCTTCCGGAAGCAATGGGATATGGCGGTGCAAAACTATCACTGATACCATGGTGGCTTGCAATTCTGGCAGTGGTATTTGCGGCAGTTGTGGGAATTGTGGCAGGATTTTTCCCGGCACAGAGAGCAACGAAGTTAAGCCCGCTGGCTGCAATCAGGAATGAATAATAATGTAATATAAATCAAGACAAAAATGGATGTGTCAGGATATGGCATGTCCTTTTTGTATTTTTTTTAATACAAAAAAAGGAATGTTAAAAAAAATGTAGAATAATAAAGTATAAGGCTTTTAAAAGGATGAAAATATGGATATTCGGGAAAAACAGGAAGAATTAGAAAAACAGAATTTAAGTCCCTATGCCTCCTTAAGTGTAAATTCTCTGGGAAGAGACAGATGGGAAGAAGAATGTGATGTACGGACCGTGTATCAGCGAGACCGTGACAGGATTCTGCATTGTAAGTCATTCCGCAGGTTAAAGCATAAGACACAGGTCTTTCTTGACCCGGAAGGGGACCATTACAGAACCCGCCTTACCCATACACTGGAAGTTTCCCAGATTGCACGGAGCATTTCAAGGGCATTGCGTCTGAATGAGGATTTGACGGAAGCAATTGCACTGGGCCATGATTTGGGACATACACCGTTTGGACATGCTGGTGAGCGGGCACTGAATGAAGTCTGCTCCGATGGATTTGCCCATTATAAGCAGAGCCTCCGTGTTGTTGAATTTCTGGAAAAGGATGGGAAGGGATTAAATCTTACCAAAGAAGTCCGGGATGGAATATTAAATCACCGTACAGCCGGTAATCCGTCCACTTTGGAAGGAAAGGTCGTGCGGATTGCGGATAAGATAGCATATATTAATCATGACATAGATGATGCCATTCGAGCCGGAATATTTACTGAGGATTATATTCCCAGGGAATATGCCGAAGTTTTAGGGTATACTACCAAGGCGAGACTGAATACAATGATTAATGATATTATAAGGCAGAGTGAGGATAAGCCGGATATCATCATGTCCGAGGAAGTGGAATGGGCAATGAAGAATTTGAGAAAATTCATGTTTGAGTCCCTGTATACCAATCCGAAAGCCAAAAGTGAAGAAAAAAAAGCAAGAAAATTATTAATTGAATTATATGGATATTATCTTGAAAATATACAGGAACTTCCGGAAACTTACATAAAAATCATGGAAGAACGGAATGAAAAGCCGGAGCGGATTGTCTGTGATTATATTGCGGGCATGAGTGACAGCTATTGTGTTTCTAAGTTTTCGGATATATTTATTCCGATGTCATGGAAACAATAATACAGGAGAAGGATTAAAATGTATTATCCAGAGGAGTTAGTTGAAGAAATCAGGGAAAGAAATGATATAGTGGATGTAATCTCCGGATATGTGAAGCTTCAGAAAAAGGGAGGCTCTTATTTCGGACTTTGTCCGTTCCACAATGAGAAATCCCCTTCCTTTTCCGTGTCGCAGAATAAGCAGATGTATTACTGCTTTGGCTGTGGCGCAGGAGGCAATGTAATCACCTTTATCATGGAATATGAGAAATTTACCTTTGCGGAAAGCATTAAATACCTGGCGGACCGTGCAGGGGTGGCACTGCCGGAAGTGGAGTATTCCCGGGAAGCAAGGGAAAAAGCGGATTTACGAAATGTTCTATTTGAAATAAATAAAAAGGCAGCAACCTATTTTTATTATCAGTTAAAAGGTGAGAATGGTGCCAATGCAAGGGCATATTTTGAGAAAAGAAAGCTGTCGGAAGAGACTATTAACCGGTTTGGGCTGGGATATTCCAACATGTATAGTGATGACTTATACAAGTACATGAAAAAAGAAGGCTATTCGGATAAGATCTTAAAAGAATCGGGGCTTTTTACCATGAATGAGAAAGGGGTATATGATAAGTTCTGGAACCGAGTCATGTACCCGATTATGGATATCAATAATAAGGTGATCGGTTTTGGAGGACGTGTCATGGGAGACGGGGAACCGAAATATCTTAATTCCCCTGAAACAATGCTTTTTGACAAGAGCCGTAACCTTTATGGACTAAATATTGCAAGGACAAGCAGAAAACCCAATCTGATCATCTGCGAAGGGTATATGGATGTCATTGCATTACATCAGGCAGGGTTTAACCAGGCAGTTGCATCTTTGGGCACAGCACTTACCACAGGACATGCCATGTTATTAAAGCGGTATACCAGTGAAGTGCTTTTGACATATGACAGTGACGGGGCCGGTGTGAAGGCAGCATTGAGGGCTATCCCGATACTGAAGGAGGCGGGGCTTCGCATCCGGGTTATTAACATGAGGCCTTACAAAGATCCGGATGAGTTCATTAAGGCTCTGGGTGCGGAAGAATTCCAGAAACGGATAGATACGGCAGTCAGCAGTTTTATGTATGAAATTGACATAATGGAACAGCAGCATGATTTAAAAGACCCGGAGAGCAAGACGGAATTCTATAATGCCGTTGCAAGAAAGCTTTCTGAATTTACAGAGCCGGTGGAAAGAAATAATTATATTCAGGCGGTTTGTGATAAGTATTTTATTGAGTATGACAGTTTCCGGAAGCTTGTAAATGATTATGGCGAAAAGTTTTATGTGTCAAATGAATTAAAACGACAGCAACAAGAGGCTGTCACAGTAAAGAAGGCAAAGGATGATGGCGTTAAAAAGGCGCAGAAAATTCTTCTGACATGGCTGATTGATGAACCGGAGATTTATGGGAAAATCAAACAGTATATATCGGTGGATGATTTTATTGAACCACTTTACCATGATGTTGCCGCAAAGCTTTTTGAACAGCTGGAAAACGGTAGGCTGAATCCTGCTTCGATTATCAGTACCTACGAAAGTGAAGAAGAACATAAGGAAGTCGCAGGGCTGTTTAATGAGGAACTGAGCAGGGATTTAAGCTTATTGGAAAGGGAAAAAGCATTAAATGAAACCATCATTAAGGTAAAAAAGAACCGGGTGGATTTCAGAAGCCGTAATGCGACAACTGCGGATGAACTAAAGGAGCTTGTCAGAGAGCAGGCGGAACTGAATAAATTAAGCAAAATGCATATTTCATTAAAGTAAGGATAAAATATTAGTTAATTACCGGCATACGGTAAGGAAGGATGGACGAAAGTAATGGATGAGAACATGATTAAATTTACGGAAAAATTAAAAGAGCTTCTGGCAATGGCAAAAAAGAAAAAGAATTGTCTGGAACAGCAGGAAATTATAGATTTTTTTGCCGATATGGACTTTGATCCGGAAAAAATGGACAGGGTGCTGGAATTTCTGGAAAATAATGGTGTTGATGTACTTGTTCCGGTGGAAGAGGATCCGGTAGAGGAAGATGACCTGATTCTGGATGGGACGGAAGAAGATATTGATTTGGAAAAGATTGACTTATCAGTTCCGGAAGGTATCAGTATTGAGGATCCTGTGAGAATGTATTTAAAGGAAATCGGCAAGGTGCCTCTTTTAAGTGCGGAAGAGGAAATTGAACTGGCTAAGAGAATGGAAGCAGGCGATGAAGAGGCCAAGAAGAGACTTGCGGAAGCCAATCTTCGTCTGGTAGTCAGCATCGCTAAGAGATATGTGGGAAGAGGAATGCTCTTTCTGGATCTGATTCAGGAAGGTAATCTGGGTCTTATTAAGGCTGTTGAAAAATTTGACTGCAGCAAGGGATTTAAGTTCAGTACTTATGCTACATGGTGGATTCGTCAGGCAATTACCCGTGCCATTGCAGACCAGGCAAGAACCATTCGAATTCCGGTGCATATGGTAGAGACCATTAATAAGCTGATTCGTGTTCAGAGACAGCTTCTTCAGGAACTGGGAAGAGAGCCGTTCCCGGAAGAAATTGCAAAAGCAATGGATATTCCGGTTGAAAGAGTACGAGAGATTCAGAAGATTTCACAGGAACCGGTTTCTTTGGAAACTCCAATCGGTGAGGAAGAAGACAGCCATCTTGGAGATTTTATTCAGGATGATAATGTGCCTGTTCCGGCGGATGAAGCGGCATTTACCCTTCTTAAGGAACAGCTGTCTGAGGTCTTAAGTACCCTTACG
>JAQXXN010000209.1 GCA_029226085.1 Thermoflexaceae bacterium | reverse complement strand
TTCTGTCCGCGGAACAGCATCTGAAGCTTTGTATTCTTGAATCCGTCTCTGAATTTACGAAGTCTTTCCCACGGATCTTCCTTCAGAAAGCGAAGTGATGCATCAAAGGTTGCTCCTCCCCAGCATTCCACAGAATGATATCCTACTTTATCCATTTTTTCAATGATCGGAACCATCTGCTCTGTCGTCATACGAGTGGCAATCAGAGACTGGTGTGCGTCACGCAGAATCGTCTCAGTTATTTTAATTGGTTTTTTTTCCATTTCTGCCATTATATCTTCCTCCATTATATTCTGATTATTGTACTCCGAAAATTGCCATAAATGTTCCGGCAGCAACTGCTGTACCGATAACACCTGCAACATTCGGTCCCATTGCATGCATCAGAAGGAAGTTGGTCGGATCTGCCTCCGCACCTACTTTCTGTGATACACGTGCTGCCATAGGTACCGCAGATACTCCCGCAGAACCGATCAGCGGATTGATCTTTCCACCGGAAAGCTTGCACATGATCTTTCCGAAGATCACGCCGGCTGCTGTACCGAACATAAATGCGATAAGTCCGAGAATAACGATCTTGTTCGTATCAAAATTAAGGAATGCCTCCGCACTTGTTGTAGCACCTACGGATGTACCAAGGATAATAACCACGATATACATCAGCGCATTGGATGCTGTTTCTGTAAGCTGCTTAACAACACCACATTCCCTGAACAGATTACCAAGCATGAGCATACCTACAAGAGGTGCTGTTGTTGGAAGTATTAATACAACAACAATGGTAACAATAATTGGGAAAAGAATCTTTTCCAGCTTGGAAACAGGTCTTAACTGCTCCATTTTAATCTTACGCTCTTTTTCTGTTGTTAAAAGCTTCATGATTGGCGGCTGGATAATCGGAACAAGTGACATATAGGAATATGCCGCAACCGCAATCGGTCCCATGTATTCCGTCTGGCCTAACTTTCCGGCAAGGAAAATCGATGTAGGGCCATCTGCACCACCGATAATGGAAATTGCTGCAGCTGCCTTATCATTAAAGCCCATTAAAATAGCCATTATGTATGCTGCAAAGATACCAAACTGAGCAGCTGCTCCCAGAAGGAAGCTTTGTGGGTTGGCAATCAGCGGACCAAAGTCTGTCATGGCACCAACACCCATAAAGATTAATGAAGGTAAAATACTCCATTCATCAAGTAAGTAAAAATAATGTAATAAACCGCCTACACCGTTACTAGATTCTTCTATGGTCATCATAATGTCCGGATACAAGTTTACTAATAACATACCGAATGAAATCGGTACAAGGAGAAGAGGTTCATACTCTCTGCCAATTGCTAAATATAAGAAAACCAATGCAACAGCAATCATGAGGAAATTACCCCATGTAAGATTAAAGAACGCTGTCTGATGCAAAAGATTTCCTAATGTCTCAAATACATAGCTCATATCTGACCTCCCAGTTTCATGATTCTTATATTTCCTCTGGAAATATAATTAGTTAAGTGTAGCCAATACAGCACCAGCCTCAACAGAATCACCAACTGCCACATTAATACTTGCTACTGTACCATCCTGTGGAGCAACAATTTCATTTTCCATCTTCATTGCTTCAAGAACTACTAAAACTTCACCCTTCTTAACAGCCTGGCCTGCTGATGCCACTGTCTTAAGAATCTTTCCTGGCATAGGAGCTTCTACCTTAACACTTCCTGCTGCTGTGGAAGGTGCTGCTGCCTTTGGTGCAGCCTTTACTGCAGGTGCTGCCTTTGGTGCAGCAACAGGAGCGGATACACTGCCTGCTCCGGTCTCTTCTACTGTTACATCATAAACATTGCCATTAACAGTTATTGTATAATTCTTCATTTTATATCCTCCATTCATGTTTCAAATGCTTTACGCATTCATCCATCTTTTCTTATTTGATTTTTTAATTGAACGAACTACGAATCCGTCTGCTGAAGTGCCCGTGTATGCAGCAACTGCGGCCGAAATAACAGCAACCAGTTCCAGGTCATCCACCAGTTCTCCTTCTTCCTTTTGTACAATCTGTGCAATTGTATTATCCACTGCCGCCTTGGTATCTGCGGACTTACCTGCTTTTCTGTTCTTAATTGCAGTTTCAGCCATGTTGATATACTTAAAGCAGCCAATCAGCAATGAAATCAGAATCAGTACAACGAACACGACAGAAATACCAATAACCGTATTCAAAGCAGCCTTTTCCATCTTCTCACCCAATGTATACTGCACATCATATGTTGTATAATCCAGTGAGCCGTCTTTCAGGAAACAGATTTTGAAATTCGCATCTCTTAATGTATAATCAACCTTTGCCACAACAGTAACATTATCGGAATCTGCATTAAAATCATATTCAAGTACGCCGATATATTCACCCACTTCCGGACGTGTGTTAATCCAGGAATTAATCCATTCAATCAGCTCATCCGAATAATATCCCTCATTCACTTCAATAAGCTGTTTTAATTCACTGTCGGAAGTATCCGATAAGAATTTCAGGTTATCTTCAATGGTACTTGTATAATCTGATTCATTATAAGACATCTTCGATGAATCTTCCCTGGTGTTGGAAGAACATGCCGTAATACTAAATACACAGGCTGCCAAACATATTAATTTAAAAAATTTCTTCATATCAGCATCACCTCATATTAAACCGTACCATGTTTCTTAGCCGGACGATCCTCTCTCTTTGTGAACAGCATTTCAAATGCTGCAATTACATATTTTCTTGTGTCAGCCGGTTCAATGACAGCATCCACAACACCTCTCCTTGCTGCGGACTGGCTGCTCTGGATTGCCTCATATTCGGCAGCTGCCTTGGATACAGCTTCTGCTGAATCATCCTCTGCAATAATCTTTGCCGCAAGAGCACTGTCCATCATGCCAATCTGTGCATTCGGCCATGCATAATAAAGATCTGCGCCAATTGCCTTGGAACCCATTGTAACAGAAGCAGAACCTAAAGCATCCCCTGTTACAACCGTTACCTTCGGAACCGTTGCATTAGCATATGCATATGTAAGTCTGGCAACAGCCTTCGCAAGCTTCTTTTCTGCACAGGTTGTAGCCTTAAATCCCTTCACATTGGTAAGGGTAAGAACCGGAATACCAAATGCATCACAGAAATTAATAAAATCCGCTGCCTTTTCTGAACATCCCGGACAAAGCACACCGTCAAACTTCTGTACAGACTTTCCCTCTTCATCAAAAAGCTCTGTACGGTTTGCAACTGCACCTACCGTTGCTCCGTTTAACTTAATAAATCCTGTTACCACTGCCTTGGCATAGTCTTTCTTCATTTCCAGGAAAGTTCCGTTATCAGAAATTGCCATAAGTGTATAAACCGGATCTGCCGCTGCATTTTCAATGCCCTCACATACCCTGTTCAGATCATCCGTACATTCCTCATAGGATGCATCATCCTCATTGTTTGCCGGAAGCATGGCAACAAGCTGTCTGATATTTGCGAATACAGAAGCCTCATCACCAACAAAATCAACATTGCCTGCCTCTTCACTCTGGAACTTTGCAGAAGCAGTATCGCACTTTTCTGTATAATTACCGTCTAAAGCATTCGGACTGTTTACGAATAATTTTGCATTTTTTTCTTCCATGAATGTAAAATCCGAAAGGGAAGAAAGAACCGAAAGTCCACCGCCACAATTTCCAAAAATTGCAGTAATCTGTGGAATCACACCAGAAGCCATTGTCTGCTTTGCATAGATTCTTCCAAATCCGTTTAATGCATCCGTTGCCTCCTGTAATCTAAGACCCGCACAGTCAATAAGACCAATAACCGGCGCCCCCATTTTCATTGCCAAATCATAAAGATGACAAATCTTCTTTGCATGCATCTCGCCGATGGAACCGTTCAGTACACTGGAATCCTGGCTGTAAACATACACAAGATTTCCGTCAATTACTCCATAGCCGGTAATTACACCATCACCCGGAGTCTCTTTAGCTTGTAAATTGAAATTAGTTGTTCTGGCTGTAACCATTCCGCCAATTTCAACAAAACTGTTATCATCAAGTAAAGCATCTATTCTGCTTCTTGCTGATCCTTGTGCTGTATTGCTCATTTTACAGACCTCCATAATTTTTTATCTTAGAAAATCTAATTTTCTGCCAGTCTTAATTGTATAATGATAAGTGCAAAATATCAAGCAAAACTTCCAAAATATTATATAAATCCGTAAAAACTGCAGAATATGCTGACAAACATTAAAATGGCAGAAAAATATTAAAAGTTTCCCTTAAATAATATAAAAAAACAGCCTCTTTACTTTCTTCCAGGGTTTTAATGTCCAGAATTTCCACCACTTCACCGTTTACCGTAATATAAATATGCCCCACTGTCACATTGGCAAAAACCGGTGCCGTTAATTTCTTAACATGTTCATAGTAAATCTTAACATCATCATACCGTGACAACAGCATGGAGATCTTTCCCTCGGCACCGATTTCCACAAAATCCCGGTCACCGTCTTCCACCGGAATTTCTTCCAGGAAATGTTCCTCATATATTACCTGTGGAAAATAATTTTCCACGCCGAACTGCATCAATGTACGGGTATCTTTCCATTTTAAAGTCTTATTAGGAGGCCATCCGCTTCCAAGCACCACGGAAATAAATGTCCTGCCATCCTGCTTTAAGGCTCCCACGAAGCAATACCCTGCCTCTCCCGTAAAACCGGTTTTGACACCGATTGCACCATCCATCATGGCCAGAAACTGATTCTTGTTATTCACGGTAAAACTTCTTTTTCCATTTACTTCCGAAAAGGAATGTGTCCTTGTATTGGTAATCTCCACAAAGGTATCATTCTGAATGGCATAGGCTGCAAGCCGTGCAAGGTCAACTGCCGTGGTGGAATGCATTCCGTGTTCGTCTCTGGCATCAAGTCCATTTGGTGTAATGAAATATGTATTATCAAGCCCCAGCTCTTTTGCCTTTTCATTCATCATCCCCGCAAAGCCTTCCACGCTTCCTCCCACATGCTCTGCCAGTGCAACTGCCACGTCATTATGGGATTCCAGCATGAGGGAATACAATAAGTCCTTTAACACATATTGTTCTCCTGTATTTACATTCAACTGGACATCCGGCTGTATCGCCGCATTTTTTGAGATTGTTACCACATCATCCAGACTGGCATTTTCCAAAATAACAATCAATGTCATAATCTTCGTGGTGCTTGCCATGGCTCTGACATCATTTTCATTTTTTCCGTACAATACCCTGCCGCTGTCTGCATCCAGAAGGCATGCCGATAATGCATTCAGCTGAAGCTGTGGCTTTTCCTGGGCAGCCAAAACGCCCACACTGCCATTAACCAGAATCACTGCCGCTACGATTACACTTATCATGCGTATCGGAATCATTCGTACACAAAAGAAAGGAACTGCACTGCAGCTCCTTACTTTCCGTTCTCTCATACACATACTCCAAAAACTGCTTATCACATTTTATTACAAGCCGCCTTCAAAATATGATTCTTTTTTAAACCCTTATTTTTGTACCCTTGGTATCTCTGTGTGCAAGTTTTAACTTCTTCGTTTCAATCTGCTTTCCCTTATATTCAATATTGATGTCTACTCCTTCCGAAATGACATACACATCTTCGATATAATCTTTCTCAGAAAGCTTGATTGCACGGACCCCGATGGCACCTTTTTTCTTCTCCGGAACATCAGAAAGTGGGAATTTTAAGAACATTCCCTGTGCCGTCTTCAGGACAATCATCTGGTCGCTTTCAATAACCTCTTCTTCCACCGTCTCTCCATCCAGGGTAAATTTCGAATACACTGCCTTCGTAATTCTTACCCGGTCAATGGAAACCACCAGATCATCTTCATTTAACTTCGTTGCAAGAACCAGTTTCTTCATCACTTCAAATTCCGAAGAATCTACTAATTTAGCCATGCCAAGCCTTGTGGTAAAAAGAAGGGTGTTATTCTTAAGGGAATTGGAATCACACAAATAAATAATATTCTCCATCGAAGAATCATAATTACACAGATTATCAATCGGTGTTCCCTTATCCCTTAATTTTCCAAATGGAAGATCCATTACCTTAATCTGATGGAGATTTCCTCTGTCCGTAAAAATGCAGACCCTGTCTGTATTCATACACTTAAATGCATACTTATTCTCCTGAATGACCGTATCCGCATTTCTTTCATAAGTTGCCGTATCAATGGTTCTTGCATAACCAAACCGATCCATCAAAAAGATTACTTCCTGCTCCACAGGCTTT
Source organism: Thermoflexaceae bacterium (assembly GCA_029226085.1). GTDB lineage: Bacteria > Bacillota > Clostridia > Lachnospirales > Lachnospiraceae > MGBC120314. The sequence goes on along the minus strand of JAQXXN010000209.1, from coordinate 2,712 downwards.
TCTTCCTCATAAACAGCAGCTGTGCCGTCTTCAATAACGGTTTTTCTTGCATATCCGTATTCTTTCTTAATGTTCTCCAAATCTTTTTTAATGGTTTTCACCATGCTTTTACGGTTGCTTAAAATATCCTCATACTCAGCAATTCTCTTAAGACATTCCTCATATTCCTTATTCAGTGCAAGAATTTCAAGTCCGATGAGTTTTGACAGACGCAGTTCCAGGATTGCCACTGCCTGTCTTTCCGTAAAACAAAGCTTAGATGCTTCTTTTTTCGATGCCGCACTCTTAAACTTAATGTCCGTGGTGTCACCATTTACAAGACATGCCTTTGCCTGCTTAAGATTCTGGCTTCCGCGAAGAATTTCAATAATCAGGTCTATGATATCACATGCCTTAATTAATCCTTCTTTGATTTCCTTATTATCCCGTTCCTTTTTAAGAAGAGTGGTATATTTTCGTGTTGCCAGTTCAAACTGAAAATTCACGTGATGCTCAATAATTTTCTTAAGTCCCAGTGTTTCCGGTCTTCCGTCCACGATGGCAAGCATGTTGACACCGAAGGTATCCTCAAGCTTTGTCTTTTTATAGAGCATATTAATCATTTTCTGTGGGTCTGCATTCTTCTTAAGTTCAATGACAATCCTTATGCCTTCCTTGGAAGATTCATTGGAAATATCATAAATATCCGCCGTCTTCTTGGATTCCACCAGATCCACCACATCCGAAATGAACTTACCGATATTGGTGCCAATCATGGTATAAGGGATTTCACTGATTACAAGCTTATCCCGGTCACTCTTTTTTGCCGCCGGCTCAAATTCCACCTTGCCGCGCAGCTTCACCTTCCCCACACCGGTTTCATAGATATCCAAAAGCTCACTTTTATTAATTACCACACCGCCTGTGGGAAAATCCGGTCCCGGAAGATACTCCATCAGCTCCTTTGTGGTAATATTGGTATTATCCATATATGCTTCCACGGCATTAATGACTTCCACCAGATTATGCGTGGGAATGCTGGTTGTCATGCCTACCGCAATACCTTCCGAACCGTTAATTAAGATGTTTGGAACCCTTACCGGAAGTACCTCCGGCTCTTTTTCCGTCTCATCGAAATTCGGCACGAAATCAACCACATCCTTATCCAGATCCGCAAGATAGACTTCCTGTGTGAATTTCTTTAATTTAGCCTCCGTATAACGCATGGCAGCCGCCCCGTCACCTTCGATGGAGCCAAAATTGCCGTGACCATCCACCAGTGCCATTCCCTTTTTAAAATCCTGTTCCATAACAACCAGTGTCTCATAAATGGAGCTGTCACCGTGAGGATGATACTTACCCATGGCATCACCGACAATTCTTGCAGATTTTCTGTGGGGCTTGTCATAATTAAGACCGAGCTGTTCCATTGCATAAAGCACCCTCCGCTGAACCGGCTTTAACCCGTCCCTGATATCCGGTACGGCTCTTGCCGTGATGACACTCATGGAATAGTCAATATAGGACTTCTGCATTACCTCAGAATATTCTGTTTTCATAATCTGTTCTGACATTTTTCATCCTCCTATACGTCAAGTTGTGCATCCTGTGCGTGTTCATAAATGAATGCCTTTCGAGGAGGCACATCCGTTCCCATCAGCATGGACGTCACATCCGATGCCATTCTAGCATCTTCAATCTCCACCTGTTTTAAAATCCTCGTTTCCGGATTCAGCGTTGTCTCCCAGAGCTGCTCAGCATCCATTTCTCCAAGACCTTTATACCGCTGCAGGGTAAAGGAAGTTCCTGCATGATTCTTGCGGTACTTCTCCAGTGCCTTGTCATCATAAAGATACTCTCCCTCGCCCTTCTTTGGAACTACCTTATAAAGCGGTGGTGTGGCAAGATACACATGCCCCTCCGAAATCAGATCCTGCATGAACCGGTAGAAAAATGTCAAAAGCAGTGTTGCAATATGTGCGCCGTCCACATCCGCATCCGTCATGATAATGATTTTATTGTAGCGAAGCTTTGTAATATCAAAATCATTGCCGTATCCTTCTGAAAATCCACAGCCAAACGCCGTCACCATTGTCTTAATTTCCGCATTGGCAAGAACCTTATCAATACTTGCTTTCTCCACGTTAAGAATCTTTCCGCGGATTGGAAGAATCGCCTGTGTTCTTCTGTTCCGCGCAGTCTTTGCCGAACCGCCGGCAGAATCACCCTCAACGATAAATACCTCACATTCCTCCGGATTGCGGCTCTCACAATTTGCAAGTTTCCCTGTTCCGTCCACGGAAAACTTCTGTTTTACCAGAAGATTGGTCTTTGCCTTTTCTTCTGCCTTACGGATTTTGGCTGATTTTTCCGCACAGGAAATAACATTCTTAAGTGTTTCCAGATTACGGTCAAAGAAAAGAACCAGTTCCTCTCCCGTAATATCCGCAACTGCCTTTCCTGCATCGGGATTGTCCAGCTTTGTCTTTGTCTGGCCTTCAAAACGTGGTTCCGGATGCTTGACTGCTATTACCGCCGTCATTCCGTTACGTGCATCTTGACCGGTAAAATTCGCATCCTTTTCCTTTAAAATTCCCAGTTCCCTTGCATACTGGTTAATGACCATGGTAAACTTCGTCTTAAATCCGGTTATATGTGTACCGCCCTCCTGGGTGAAAATATTATTACAGAATCCCAGAATATTCTCCTGAAACTCATCCACAAACTGAAAGG
>JAQXXN010000208.1 GCA_029226085.1 Thermoflexaceae bacterium | reverse complement strand
GTCTAACGGATATTTTCCATTAAAACAGCCTGTACAAATTGGAAGACCATTTACCATTTCTGACAGTCTCTCAAGTCTTAAGTATCCCAAAGTGTCTGCGCCTATAATATCCCTGATTTCATCTACTGTTCTATTGTATGCAATTAATTGTTCCCTTGATGGAACATCTGTGCCAAAATAACATTCATATAAAAATGGTGGTGATGATACTCTCACATGAACCTCTGTTGCACCTGCATCTCTAAGCATCTTTACAATTCGGTCACTTGTAGTACCTCTTACAATTGAATCGTCAATCATAATGACTCTTTTGCCCCTGACTGCTTCCTTAAGAACATTGAGTTTTACCTGAACGCTCGATTCCCTATTGCTCTGTTTTGGCTTAATAAATGTTCTTCCAACATAACTATTTTTTACAAATGCAGTACCATAAGGAATGCCCGACTGCAATGAATAGCCGAGTGCTGCTGCATTTCCTGATTCAGGAACGCCAACAACAATATCCGCATCTACGGGACTGTCCATGGCTAAATACTTTCCGGCCATAATTCTTGAATGGTATACACTTACGCCATCAATAATACTATCCGGTCTTGCAAAATAAATATATTCAAATACGCATCTTGCTTCTTTATGTCTTGACAAACATAAAGATTTGTCAGACTGTATGCCTTTTTCCGTAATAGTAACTATCTCGCCTGGTTCTACATCTCTTACAAATGTTGCACCTATTGTATCAAGTGCACAAGTTTCCGATGCGAGAATGTATGCATTATCACGCTTTCCTATACATAATGGTTTGAAGCCGTATGGATCCCTTGCGCCTATAAGCTTTCTGGGGCTCATTACAACAAGTGAATATGCTCCCTTGATTTTGCTCATGGCATTTCTTACCGCTTCTTCAACGGATTTTGTATTAACTCTTTCCCTTGCAATATGATATGCGATAACCTCAGAGTCTATTGTCGTCTGGAAAATCGCTCCTGAATATGACAGCTCCCTGCGGAGTTCAGGCGCATTTATAAGATTTCCGTTATGAGCAAGACCTAAAGTACCTTTAATATAATTAAGTACCAGCGGTTGAGCATTTTCTCTTGTACTGCTTCCTGCAGTGGAATAACGTACATGTCCCACACCAATGTTTCCTTTAAGTTTTTCCAGAATTTCCGGGGTAAACACTTCATTTACCAGCCCCATGTCCTTATGCGACACAACTTTCCCCTTCGGTCCTTCCGTATCACTTACTGCAATACCACAGCTTTCCTGTCCTCTGTGCTGGAGTGCATATAATCCGTAATAAATGGTTGATGAAACATCATTTCCGTCAAAATCATACACTCCAAAAACTCCACATTCTTCATGGATTCCATCATCTTCTATATCGTGATTCGCTAACATATTCTGATTCATCTCTTCCTTATTATCTCGTAAATTCCTTGCCGGTCAACAGTGCATATGCTTCTTTATATTTATCAACAGTCTTTGTAACAACCTCTTCCGGAAGAAGATAATCATTGTCCGGATTGGCCTTTAACCAGTCTCTTACATACTGTTTGTCAAAGGATGGCTGTCCCTGTCCTACCTTATAGCCTTCCAATGGCCAGAAACGGGAGCTGTCCGGCGTAAGCATCTCATCACCAATTACCACTTCACCATTTTCATCAAGACCAAATTCAAACTTGGTATCTGCGATAATGATTCCCTTGCTTAACGCATACTCTGCACATTTCTTATAAAGCGCAATGGTATAGTCCTTAATCTTGGTTGCATATTCCAATCCCTTTCCCGGGAACTTCTTTTCCAATACTTCGATACTCTGTTCAAAGGAAATATTCTCATCATGGTCACCAATTTCTGCCTTCGTACTTGGAGTATAAATCGGTTCCGCAAGTTTTTCTGATTCTTTCAGGCCTTCCGGAAGAGTAATTCCACAAACGGTACCGTTTTTCTGATAGCTTGCCCAGCCGCTTCCTGTGATATATCCACGGACAATACATTCAATTGGAAGCATTGTAAGTTTCTTACACATCATGCTGTTGCCATCAAAACGCTCCTTGCGGAAAAATTCAGGCATGTCTTTTACATCCACGGAAATCATATGGTTCGGAACAATATCCCTGGTAAAATCAAACCAGAACTTAGACATCTGTGTAAGGATTGCTCCCTTATCCGTTATCTTATTCTTTAAAATATGGTCAAATGCTGAAATACGGTCTGTTGCAGCAATAACCAGGCTGTCACCTATGTCATAAACTTCTCTGACTTTTCCTTCATACAATAACTTAAACTCTTCCATTTTACACCTATCCTTTTTGTATGTTTTATTATAGGATTCAACAAAAATCCCAGTTATAAAAAATTATATAATATGATACACAATAAATCAACTGACAAATTGACGAATAAATTTCCACATTTTCAATCTGTTCTTGCATATTTTAACATTAAAGTGTATCATTTATATATAAAATAAAGTGCGGAGGGATAGTATGCAGGAAAAACGTCGCAGTAAAAGACTTAAAGCTCATTTAACCTTAAATGTATCCAACCTTTTCAAACAGGATAACGTTAATATCGGTGCCTTGAACGCACCAATCACAGTTGTGGATGTATCCAAGCACGGCATTGGTTTTAAATCAAAGGACATCATTCCTCTTGATTATTATTTTAATGCGGCACTTCATTTAGGCGGCGAACAAGACTGTCTGTACTGTGTCGTTAAAATTATCCGCTGTGTTCCTTCCGAAAATAACGAATATCTGTATGGATGTGAATTTATTGGTATGGCTCCGGTCTTAAATTATATTTTTGATAATTACGAAAAGAGTCTTGAAGAATAAAAACAAAAAGAATGGCAGATTGAAAGAAATTCAATCTGCCGTTTTATATTTTAACATTATTTTTTTCCGCTTAAATACTGTTCAATGTCATTAATTGCCTCAACCTCGTCATTGCCTTCTGCTGAAACTGTAATTACTTCTCCCTCATTGAGTCCCAGGGTCATCATGCCCATAATACTCTTTGCATTAAATTTCTTCGAGCCGCTTTCCACATAAATCTTGCTTTCATACTGACTCGCCACCTGTACCAGTATCGCAACCGGTCTAACTTCCTGACCTGATTTGATCTGCACCGAGATGTTTTTTGTTATCATAATCACTCCTCCTTACTGCCTCTAAGGCTTTCCGCTATCTCGCTGATTTTCTTTAACCTATGATTCACTCCTGATTTTCCCACAGGCTGTGATAACAGCATTCCTAAATCCTTTAATGGCATATCCGGGTTATTAAGTCGTACCCTCGCTAATTCTTCCAGCTCTTCTTTCAGACTTCCCAGCCCGACTGTATCTCTAATATATTCTATATCTTCGATCTGTTTAATCGCTGCCGCAACAGTTTTATTCAGATTAGCGGTCTCACAATTTACCTTACGATTCACACTGTTACGCATTTCCTTTAAAATCCTGACATTTTCCAGATTCATGAGTGCGACATGTGCTTCCATAATATTCAGTATTTCGACAATCTGTGTGCCTTCTTTAATATACACCACAAAACTTTTCTTCCTCGGTACAACCTTGGAATCCAATTCAAATGTATTAATCATATCCCGAAGCTGTATTGCCTTTGCTTCGTTACTACATACAATTTCAAAATGATAAAATTTATTCGGATCACTGATGGAACCGGATGCCAGAAATGCCCCGCGGATAAACGCTCTTTTGCAGCAGGACTGCTGTGTAATGAGACTTCCTGTCATGACATTCTCATCAATCTCCATGTTATCATCCAATATCCGAAAAGCTTTAAGAATCCGGACCGCACTGTCATTCTTTCTTATTATGACAGTATAGGCATTGCTTTTATTCAGCCTGTTATTGGAATGAATGGCAATCTCTGCATCCACTTCAAAGGCCATCTTAGCCAGCTTATAAAACTTTCGTGCAACCAGTACATTTTCCGTGGTAATTTTTATGGAATACGCATCATTCTCTGAAATCATGATACTTCCACACATACTGAATATTGCTGCAAGTTCTGCAATCTGACAATGCCTCGCACTATTTATCTGTCTGGCCGTTTCATCCTTAACCTCAGCTGAAAATGACATCGAAACTCCCTCCACTTACCGTACGGCAATTACGATTTCTTCCGTACCGCATCCTTCTCAATATCACGGTGTTCTATCTTAACACCATAATCATTTCCATTCAATGCCTTGTAAAGTTCGTTGGCCAGTGTAACAGACCTGTGCTTTCCTCCTGTACATCCCACGGCAATCACAAGCCTGTTCTTGCCTTCCAGAATGTAATTGGGAATTAAAAACTTTACCATATCCACAAGTTTATTCAAAAATTCCTTTGCCACATCAAAACCCATGACATAATTCTGGATTTTTTCATCATTACCGGTCAAAGGACGCAATTCTTCAAAATAGTATGGATTCGGCAGAAAACGTACATCAAAAACCAAATCCGCATCATTGGGAATTCCATATTTAAATCCAAATGATAATACCGTAATCATCAAATTAGAAAACTTTTCATCAAGAACAAATATCTTTTCCAGTTCCTGCTTTAATTCCCTTGTTAAAAGGCAGGATGTATCAATTATGTAATCCGCCTGTTTCTTTAAAAAATCCAGCCGCTTCCGTTCCAGCGTGATTCCCTTGTCAATCCTCTCTGTCTTGGCAAGTGGATGTGTCCTTCTTGTCTCCTTGTACCTCTTTAACAGGACTTCATCACTGGCATCCAGAAATAAAATTTCATAATAGTAACGGTTGTTTACCAGACTTTCCAGAACATTCTCCAGTTCACCGAGTCCTTTACCGCTTCGTATGTCAACACCCAGTGCCACATTGGAATAGCCATCTTCCTGTGCATATACCAGTTCGGCAAACTTCATGATTAAAGAAATCGGCATATTGTCCACACAATAATACCCCATGTCTTCAAACATGTTCAGCGCAGTACTCATCCCTGCTCCGGATAAACCTGTAACAATAACCATTCTCATGAATGTATTCCTCCAATCCATGAAGTCCTGTTTAACATACTACTAATTATTACTCTTATTTTTTCATTAAGTCAAGCCCTAAAAATCTCCCAGACGTTTCACTTCCATTTCAAGACGCACCCCGAATTTTTCATAAACACCGTCTGAAACTGCATTGATTACTGCCATGACATCCTCTGCCGTAGCATCTTTTACATTAATCACAAAACCGGAATGCTTATCCGATACCATTGCACCTCCGTGGGAAAATCCCTTAAATCCTGCATCCTGAATTAATTTTCCTGCAAAATATCCTTCCGGCCGTTTAAAGGTACTTCCGGCACTTGGATATTCCAATGGCTGCTTGCTTTTCCTTGCAGCAGAAAGGTCTGCCAGCTTTTTCTTAATTTCTTCAGTATTTCCCTTTGCCAGTTTTATCTCTGCCTCAAGAACAATCAGATTATGCTTTATGGCCGCTGACATCCGGTAACCCAATTCCAATTCATCCTTTTCATACCAGCGTATCGCTCCATCCACATCCATCATTCTTGCACGAACAATACAATCTGCAATCTCTCCACCATAGGCACCTGCATTCATTGCCACTGCACCGCCCATGGTTCCCGGAATTCCCGTTGCAAATTCAAATCCTGTCAGTCCCTTTTTGGCAGCTTCATTACCAAATCTTGACAGAAGACAGCCTGCCATGACAACCGCACCGTCTTCCTGCCATTCAATTTCATTCAGTTTATCATAAATCTGTATGATAACACCCCTGTAACCGTTATCTGAAACCAGCAGATTACTTCCGTTTCCCATGACATAATAAGGAATTCCCATCTGTCTGCATTCACAGATAAGCCTTCCTGTCTGTAAAGCACTGCACGGTGTGACAAAAAAATCCGCCGGTCCGCCAATACGGAATGTGGTATGTTTTTTCATGGATTCATTTACAAGTACATTATCTTTTCCTGCAATCTGTACCAGTCTGTCAAAAATATCCTGATTCATGAATCAAATCCCATCCATTAAATTATTTTTCTATTACAAGCTTTGCCGCTCCGTACATTCCGGCATCATTTCCCAGGGTTGCCAGAGTTATTTTAGCATCACGGCTTGCATGAAATACATAATGCCTGTAATTCTTTTCTATTGCATCAATCAGATACTGTCCTGCCTTGGAAACGCCGCCCCCGATAACGAACACTTCCGGGTCTACCACGCCTGCCACATCTGCCATGGCAATGCCAAGGTACTTTCCAAGTATCTCTACTGCTTCCTGTGCCAGTTTGTCTCCTGTCTTCGCTTCATCAAAAATATCTTTTGCAGACAAATTCTCATAAGTTCTTAGTGCAGAAGGTTCTCCAGACTTTGCAAGAATTTTCTTCGCTTCCTTGACTATTCCCGTAGCTGAAGCCACCTGTTCAAGGCAGCCTTTTTTTCCGCAGGTACAGGTTTCCGTCTCATCCATTACCACCGGTATGTGTCCAATCTCGCCGCCGGCTCCATGGCTTCCGTTGACAGGCTTTCCGTTAAGGATGATTCCTCCACCCACACCGGTTCCAAGCGTAAATAAAACCATGCTGTCATGTCCTTTTCCACCACCCTGCCACATTTCTCCAAGTGCTGCAACCGTGGCATCGTTTCCGACCTTAACCGGAAGTCCCGTTAATGCACCAAGCTCATTTGCCACATTGATGACTCCCCAGCCGATATTTACACAGATATTAACCGTACCGTCATCCAGTACAGGACCCGGCACGCCGATTCCCACACCAGCCACACGTTCTTTTTCAATGTCTTTCTCCTGCATTTTCTTTGTAAGTGCATCAGCAATGTCGCCAAGTACATACCTGCCTTTTTCTTCTTTTCTCGTAGGGATTTCAAAACTATCCACAAGCTGTCCGTCAATACGGAATAAACCGATTTTAACTGTTGTTCCGCCTACATCCACACCAAAACAAAAATCCTTCATACCTGTATCCATCCTTAGTTCTCCATTTTCTTTGCAAGATTCTGCTGAACCCTGTTATATAGCTCCTTTGCCGCATTGTAACCCATCTGCTTCTGACGGTAATTAACCGCTGCTGATTCCACGATAACAGCCAGATTCCGTCCCGGGCGAATCGGAATTGTTGTGCAGACTACCTTATTCCCCAAAAATTCCGTGTATTCCTCTTCCAGTCCCAGTCTGTCATATTCCTTTTCCTTACTCCACTCTTCCAGTTTTATAACCATGTTAATGGTCTGGGTTTCCTTAACACTCTGTACACCAAAGAGAGTCTTTACATCTACTATACCTATGCCCCTTAACTCAATAAAATGCCTGGTTATATCCGGAGCCGTTCCGATCAAGGTCTCGTCACTGACCTTACTGATTTCCACTGCATCATCCGAAACCAGACGATGTCCTCTCTTTATAAGTTCCAGTGCTGCCTCGGATTTACCGATGCCGCTTTCTCCCATGATTAAAACGCCTTCACCATAAACATCCACCAATACACCATGAATGGTAATGGTTGGTGCCAGCTGTACTTTAAGCCACCGGATGGATTCTGCCATGAAAGAAGAAGTTGTTCCATGATACTGTAAAATCGGCACACTGTATTTTAATGCAATTTCCAGAATCATCTGTTCCGGTTCCAGTCCACGACAGAAAATAATACACGGAATATTACTGGAAAGAAGCTGTGTATATCTTAATTTTCTGGTAGCATCATCCAATGTTGACAAATATGCATACTCCACATTACCGATGAGCTGCATGCGGTCATTATCAAAATGATCATAAAATCCCGAAAGCTGCAGCGCAGGTCTGTTAATCTCCGGAATGTGTAAGAAAATATTATCCGTGGAAATCTGCGGAGTCTTGCTTTTAAGTCCCATCTTCTCCACAACTTTTGTCAAAGAAACATTGTCCATGGTATCCCTCCTGAAATGAATCTGCATGCCCCGGCAGACTCTTACTTTTTATTATAATAGCACAGAATAGGAATTAGTGAAAGTAGTTATATATATTCTGTGCCACTGTCTGTGTAATACCGTCTGCTTTTTTTAATTCCTCTACTTCTGCCTTTTTTATGGCATCAATATCCTTGAAATACTTCATGAGTGCCTTACGCCTTGCCGGACCCACACCTTCAATTTCATCCAGTACAGACTTTATCTGTGCCTGTCCCCGCAGGCTTCTGTGATATTCTATGGCAAAACGATGTGCCTCATCCTGCACTCTCGTAATCAGTTTAAAGCCTTCCCCATGGGTATCAATAGGGAGTTCCACATTGTTATAATATAATCCCCTTGTCCTGTGATTATCATCCTTTACCATGCCGCAAACCGGAATATGGATTTGCAGACTGTCCAATACCCGCAATGCCACATTAACCTGCCCACGTCCGCCGTCCATCATAATCAAATCAGGATAAACACTAAAACTGGTAAACTCACCTGTTTCCCTCTCATTCTGTCCATGGGTAAATCTCCTTGTCAGCACCTCTTCCATACTGGCATAATCATCCGGTCCCTTAACATACCTGATTTTAAATCTCCGGTAATCATTTCTTTTGGGCTTTCCATTCTCAAAAACCACCATGGAACCCACAGATTCCATACCACTGATGTTTGAAATATCAAATGCCTCCACTCTCTTTAATTCCGGAAGATTCAGAAGCTTTCCGATTTCCGCCATGGCTCCGAAGGTTCTTTCACTCTCCCTGCGGATTCTCTCTAAATCCTGGTCAAGCACCATTCTTGCATTCTTCTCAGCAAGCTCCACAAGTTTTTCTTTCTGTCCGCGTTTTGGCACTTCCACATGAACCTTTTGTCCCCTGCGCTTTGACAGCCAGCTGGCAATAACCTCTGCTTCCTCCAGCTCATCCTGAACCACAATCTTAGCCGGAATAAACGGTGTTCCGCCATAGTATTCCTTGATAAATCCTGTGACAATCTGCTTTCTATCCTCCGCAATGGCCATATTCATATGAAAATGTTCCCTGCCCATTAATTTACCGTCCCGTACAAAAAACACCTGTATAACCGCATCGTCCCCTTCAATGGCGCATGCAATGATATCCTTGTTTTCCATGTCCGAATTGGTAATTTTCTGTTTCTGTGCTATCTGTTTGACACTGTTTAACAAATCCCTGTATTCTGCTGCCTCTTCAAACTCCATCCTTCCGGCTGCATCCTGCATTTTCTGGGTCAGCATTGCGATAACACCATGATAGTTTCCATTTAAGAATTCCAGCGCTTTCTTCACGGATTCATTATACTCTTCTTTCGACACACAGCCCTGACACGGCGCATCACACTGTTTAATATGATAATTAAGGCACGGTCTTCCCATACCGATGTCTTTCGGAAGAACCTTGTTGCATGTCCGAATCCTGTAAATCTTTCGAAGCAGCTCAATGGTATCCTTAACTGCCCCTGCACTGGTATATGGTCCAAAATACTTTGCCTTATCCCTCTTCATCTGTCTTGCAAAAAGAATCCTCGGAAACTCCTCTCCCACCGTAACTTTTATGTAGGGATAGGACTTATCATCCTTAAGCATGGTATTATACTTTGGCCGGTGTTCTTTAATCAGATTGCATTCAAGTACCAATGCCTCCAGCTCGGAATCCGTGATGATATATTCAAAATGATCAATGTGTTCCACCATTTTAATAATCTTTGGGGACTTGTTTCTGCTGCTTTGAAAATACTGCCTTACACGATTTTTAAGACTGATGGCCTTACCTACATAGATAATTTCATCAGTCTTATCGTGCATAATATATACTCCCGGTTTTCCCGGGAGTTTTTTTAGTTCTTCTTCAATATTAA
>JAQXXN010000207.1 GCA_029226085.1 Thermoflexaceae bacterium | reverse complement strand
CTTGCGGATGGTGCATTATAAGCTTCATCCATGGACTTAATCAATTCATTATATTCCTTGAAAAAGTCCTTAATCATATTATAAATTCCGTCAATATCCGTATCAGTTGTAATCGTTACTGCTTCATCGCCTTCTGTAACTGCAGTTGCCTGTATGGTTAATCCATTAATCTCGAAGGAATTGGTATTGCTAACAAATTTCGCACCATTTAACTCAATCTCTGAATCCTGTCCCACAATTCTAACCGCAGCCTTGGCATCTGCATCAGTCTTATAAGTATTCAGTACATTTTCTGCAGTTGTTTTCAGGTTCGTGTAGTAATCACGCAGATTATCCTTTAATTCGGCATTGGCTGTATCAATTTCTGCATTTCTTTCCGCAACATATGCATCCAGTTTTTCAGGAGTAGAAAGTGCATCTAATGCACTTGCATGCTTTCCCTGAGACTCCGTAAGACTTTTGTTTACCTCATCCAGTTCCTTCCGGGCTGTCTCAGCAGCTGCCTTCATGTCACTTGCCACATAGACACCATTTTCAAGAATTGTAACTGCATCTTTTGCTGCCTTAAGCTGATTTTCAAGGCTTGCCTTTCGCATCTGCTCGCCTTCACTCAGTTCCCCGGATTTACCATTTACTTCATCCAGTTCTTCCTGCATTGTCTCCATTTCAGCTTTTACACTGGCAAGTTTATCATCCTTTGTCGTCGGTGTCTTATAATTCACCACTTCCCGCATGACCGGATTACCACTCTCATCCAGAATCTTATTTCCTTCCTGGTCATATGTCTCTTCATATGTGATGTCATAATCCATTTCCAGATACTTGAGCTTTGCATCCAGATATTCCTGGCGACTGGAAAGGCTTGCAATATCCTTATCCAGGGATGCCACCATTTCCTGAAGCTTCTTTTCCTCGGTTGCCGCATCTGTGTAAGCAGTTTTCTTTGCCTCATATGCTTTGTCAGTTTCTGTATCAATATCTATTGCCGCATCCTTCTGATACTTTGCAACTTCTGCATCAGTAACCGCATAGATTCCAAGCTTCTTTAATGCCGTAATGGCATCTGACGTTCCCGCATTTAAAGCAAAATCGCCTTCCAGTCCGCTTGTCTTGGCACTGATAAAAAATCTCTGGTTTTTTTCATCAAAGCTTGCATTAACACCAGCGTCTTTCATTTTTGCAACTAACTGCGCAATAGTCATATCACCGGATAATGCAATGCTTGTCGTCTTCTCTCCGGATTTCACTTCAATATTTCCAAGTTCTGTCAGATTCTCTAATCCCTTAACCTCACTAAGCTTACTGGATGATTTTAATGAATTTCCATCCTTATCAGTAATCACACCACCTGTCAGATAACCAGATGTTGCAAGCTGTTTTACCTTAAGTTTCTGTGTTCCGTTTACTGCTGTTGATGAAGCAGTGACCTTTGCCACTGTACTATCAGAAACAGAAGATGTCTTCTTGCTGTATGAACCGGAAAATCTCATGGAAGACAGCTTCTTGCTATAAAAACTGTAAATTTTTGTATTCATGTCCTTCCATGCATCCTGAGTCCACTCAAGCTTAGTCTGCTTCTTTACAATATTATCTTTTCTTGTCGAATAAGCTGACACCAGCTCCTTTACGATTGTATCTGTATCCAGACCGGATGCCATACCTGATAATCTGATTGCCATAGAAAACCTCCTTACCGCTTCTCATCCACGAGAATTCCTGCCAGCTCCCATGCCTTCTGGATCAGATCCAGTGTCTTTTCTGCCGGCACTTCCTTGATAACCTCATTGGTATCCTTATCCTTGAGCTTTATGGTAATTCGATTCGTCCCTTCATGAATTCCGAATTCTGCAATTGTATTATTGCCAATCTTACGATTCATGTCTTTTAACGCCTGCTTGATTGTGCTCTCGCTCGGCTGCTTTTCCTGTTCGTTATACTGGGCATTTCCACCTTTATCCGAACCTTCCACCTTCTTAATCTCAACAGGTTCCTTAATCACAGAATCCATTGCAGAAAGCTCTTTTGCATCAACGCTTGCTACATCCTTGACCGGCGTTGCTGCTGGAGTTGACATAGCCTGATAAGTTGCCGCTGCTGCTATACTATTTACATTTTCAACTGCCATTTTAATACACCTCCATGTGCATTGATTAATATGAACAAACATATTGTTCTTAATTTATGCTTTATATTCCCTATATCGGAAAGTTTCCGGCAAAAAATTATATTTCCCGCTAATTTTTTTGCATTTCCGGTTCCAAATAATATTTCACAAATCAGCCAAGAAGATTTTCCAGTGCTTTTACATCCGCCATAGAATTTGCTGCTTCTTTATTGGCCTCCTGTATCTGTACATATACTTCCTTGCGATAAATAGGTACGGATTTTGGTGCAGATATGCCAAGCTTTACCTGATCACCCTTTATTTCAATTACAGTAATTTCAACATCATTATTGATAATGATTGCCTCATCCTTTTTTCTTGATAATGCCAGCATATTATTCACCATCCTTTCTTGCCTTCAGAATGTCATATACAGGATGTTTTACAAGATAATCCTCATTTTCGGCAATCAGCTGAACGCCCTTTAAAGTTCCTGCATTTATAATAATAGGCGCCTTATAGTTTGCAGTCATTTTAGTAATATCTCCCGGTACGGTTAATGTTACAAGAATCAGCAAATCATCTTCCCCAATTTCCCCAATGGATGATAACAGTTCATCCTCTACCACAGGATCATAGTTCTCCGTAATAAGGAGCGGGTCCACAACCGGAAGTGCCAATGCCTGCTCTTCAATGGACTGCAACCACATGATTGTTCTTGACCCCTTCTTCTCCGAGTCAAAAAGCAGGGTATATTCCTTAAAATCTTCAAACCCCATCAGTCCATTCTCGAATCTTATGATTTTCTCATCCGCAATCTCAACATCTCCAAAACATTTTGTCTTAACTAACATATCTTCTCCTATCCGCACATACATGCTTTATACTTATTCATTTCGTCCTTAAATAAAATCAAGAAGTGTCTGTCTTACTACCTTGCTTGCTGCCGTAAGGGATGCATTATACACCAGTTCTGCCGAAGCATAATTGATAACCACGTCCTCCAGCTCGATGTCTTCATTACTGGATTTTAAGTCTTTAAAGTTTGTCTTTTGGCTTTCAAGTCTGCTCTTCGTAAGATTAAGGCGTGTCATTCGGTTACCAATATCCGCAATGGCAATATCAACATCTTCCTGATGATTCTGCATCCATGTAACGCCGGATTCAAAGGTTTTCTGTAAATTATCATTATAATAATCCAGTTCCTTCTGTGCACTTTCAATTAATTTATCCAGTTTTTCCTGTGCTTCCTCACTGGAGTAGTTTGGATTATCCTTTAATTCCTTTAATGTATTAACCTTTCCTTCCGCAACAATGGCACTGTCAACTGCATTAATAATTTCGTCAATATCCCTTCCCATTTCAAGTGACAGACAATCAGAAGCCTCTGAATTTACCTTTAGTTTCTGGTTAAAATTTACAATATATTCTATGTTCTGACCTTCCTCTGTCTTTTCATAGGTAAGTCCCGTGGTGAGATTGGTACAGGTAAAATAATGCTCCGGTTTGCAGTCACCTTTTCCAAAAGAATCCTTCTCATAAGTAACAGAAAAATCTCCGGCATTAAAAAGATCCGTATATGCATTATTTCCAAAAAGTAATTCTCCCGTTTCCGTATTCAGAAGTACTTCATCATCTCCTGGAACCGCATTGACATCTGTCGTTTCTGTTATGGAATACCCAAAATCTGCCATAAAATCTTTTTCTGTTCCATTGGTATCTGTATATTTTACGGATACAGAAGATGCCGACGTCATTTCGGCTGCCGTCTTAATATCTGTATATGCCAGACGGATTCTGTGAACATCCTCCGAACCAATGGCATTATAATCTGCAATAGCACTCAGCTGTGCATCCGTCAGGTTTCCAAGCTGTTCTCCCGTCAGATTCTGGACTGCTTTTAAATCTACTGTGCTTGTAACAACAGATTTATAATCAAAATCCGTGGAGGAAAACTTCTGGGTAATGCTGTAATCCGCTCCCTGAAGCTGTTCATCTGTCTTAAAAGTCAGGGACGAATCCGTACGGAATCCTGTAAATACATACCTTCCGGCATAATCCACATCCCCCTGTGCATATAATGCTGCCCGAAGCTCTTTTAAGCTGTTAGAAATAATTTCACGTTCACTTAACGATAATGTGTCTGTGGAACCCTGTACACAATACTTATACACATCCGAAAGGATGGAATCCACTTCCGTCAATGCTCCTTCCGAAACATCCAGCCATGAATTGGCATCCGGAATATTCTTATCCAGATACTGTTCTACCTCACCAAGACTGGTTCTTAGGCGTAATGCCCTGATTGCAATAATCGGATCTTCGGACGGTCTGCTGATTTTCTTCTGTGTCGACAGCTGCGTATCCAGTATACTCATCTGCTTTTTATTGATGCTTACATTATTTAATGAATTCCGCTGCATCATGTGGTTTGTTATTCTCATGGCAGTGCTCCTCCTTATCTTTTATACTCCTGTTTCATTAATCAGTTTATTGTAAACTTCGCTTAACACGGATATCATCTTGGAACATAAATTATATGCCTGCTGGTATTTTAATAAATCAATTGCCTCTTCATCATCATCCACTCCCATTACCGAAAGTCTCTGGTTCTGAATGGTATGAGATATATTTTCAAAATTACTGTTAAATGTTGTTGCCTTATCTGAATCAATGGCTACTGCAGCCACAATACTTTCAAGAAAATACGAACCCGTGCCTCCGTTAAAAATCTTATTATGCTGTATGGAAAGCAGTTCATCTACCAGGTCAGACTTTGCTTCACCGTCCAGATAATTGGTTGTGGTCGCAAGTCTGGTATTATCCTGTATCAGAATCGGATTCACTTCAACAGTCAGTGCCGACATGGAACCTTCGGAATATTTTATTGTAAAAAACGGTACTCCCGGAACACCCTCTGTTGTCTCTCCATGTTCAAATACTGCATTTACCGCATCTGTCATCAGGTTAACAAATTCGTTAATTTTGGACTGATAATACGGAATTCCCTTATAATCGGAGTTGGATTCTGCCCTCTGTTCAATGGACAATTCACGTGTAATACTTCCATCTGCTTTCGTAGTTACCGTTTCCACCTCAAACGCATTGTTACATCCGTCCCTGATATCAATGAGTGCTCTCAGGCTTCCGTTCAGATTCGGATTATATTCTTCAAAGGTAGTTCCGTTTTTCCATGTAATTTCATACATTCCCTCTGCATCCGATGCATTTCTTTTTTCCGTCTTTGCTTCTGTTACCAGCGTATTATAATTATAATTGCTGACCAGATCCTGACCGTTTACGCGAACCGTATAATAGGTTACGCCGTTTCCCATATCCTGTTCATCAGTTTCCACATTAATGATTGCAGAAAGTTCATCTACCAGCTGGTTTCTCTGGTCACGCAGATCATTTGCATTACCATTATGTACTTCAATCATGTTAATCTGCTTATTTAAATTGGCTATGTTCTCAGATAACGTATTAATCCGGTCACACTGATTCTTAATTTCTTCATTGGCATCAATCTGAATATTTCGAAGATTCACATACAGATTATTAAAATAATCTGCCATGCTCTTTCCGGCATTTATCACGCTGTTACGTACCGTGTTATCTTCTGGTTTCTTCTGCAGTTCCGTCAGTGCCGAGAAAAAATTATTCCACTCGGATGTCATACCCTCCAGAGAATACTCATTAAGATAATCCTCAATCTGTGTCATGTAGTTCTCATAAACACTGTATGCACCCACATTGGAATTATTATTGCGATACTTAATATCATAATAACTGTCACGAATCTGTTCAATGGATGTAACCAGCACACCGGTTCCTATGGTTCCGTAGCTTGCATATGTTCTCAATGCCAAATCAGCCTGTGCATTGGTTTTCTGTCTGGAATAGCCCTCCGTATTGGTATTTGATATATTATGGGCACTCGTATTCATTGCTGCCTGATATGCCTGTAATCCGGTATATGCTGTATTTAATCCTAAAAACGTAGATGCCATGTCTTACCTCCTATCAACTTCCCAGTGCCGTAACCAGATGCTCCATCATTTCGCTGACCACACTAATATATCTGGAAGCCGCATTATATGCATTCTGAAAGCGAATCATGTTGGTCAGTTCTTCATCTGATGCCACACCAATGGATTCCTGCCTTTTATTATCCAGTTCATTCGCCATGGATTCCTGATATTGCTGCATGTTGTAAAGGACTTCTCCCGTATTGGCAATACTGGATACCAGGCTGTTATAAAATGACTGAAAGTCTTCTTTAGCATATTTATCGGGATTTAAGGCCGCAAACTTAACTTCCCAGATATCAATAAGTTTCTCCGCTGTGGCAAAATCTTCACTTCCGTCCTCCAGGGATAATGGAATATTCTGATAATCCTGAAGAACCTTATCATTTACCATAAGATTGCCCAGTGTATATAAAGATTCATTACCAAAGGAATTCTTATCATTCCTGACATATATTTTCTGAGTCTCCCCATTAGCATCCACATATTCCTTTACATCATAACGCTCCGTGTATCTTCTGGAAAAAAGCTCCACGCCAACCGTTTTCCCATCCATTCCATAGGCTGTCTCATCCAGATTAAGAATTGTGGTTCCTGCCGGTATTACCGTTCCATCCGTTGTGGTTATGTCGCCTGTGGTTGTGGTCTCCGGGCAGAGAACATTATTAACGGCCTCAACGATTCCGTTAATCAGCTTATCAAATCCTGCCATTGTGGAAAGAATCACCGAATTATCAATATTGGTATTATAATAAAGAACATCTGACTCATACTGGTCATATGCTGCATCATATTCCGCATCGGAAGCAAAATCTTCTCTTACAGGTTCAACCGGAACATCCTGATAATTCACCGCAGAATTACCTCGTGCCAGAAGCATTCCCTTTAATTCACCGATATCATTATTATTGATGGAATTAAACTCTTCATTGAACGCAAAAACACTTCTGTTATCCATGGTCGGCCATACCGGTTCATATAGCCCCGTAGTTCCAATTGTCTGTACATCCATTTTAAAAAATGAATTGCCGGTAAGAAACGGATATCCTTCAAGGTTAATGTTGACCTTGCTGTCAGCCGTCTCCCAGTATTCTATTTTAACGTAGGAAGCCAGTTCATCCAGTGCCTTGTCGCGTTCATCCCTGTAATCATTGGCATCCTCACCACTACTTTCAATATAGTTTATTTTTTTATTCAACTGATCAATGGTACTTCCCAGCTCATTAATACGATTAACCGTATCCGACACTTTTTTATTCAGCATTTTCTGATAAGACACCAGACCGTCATAGATTGCATTCGCTCTGTTGATGAAAGCAACCGCACTCTGTACCAGCGCCGTTCTTGTTACAGTGCTTCCAGGATTCTTAGCCACCTCATTAATGGAAGACCAGAGATCATTAATGGAATCCTCAAACTTAACTCCTTCCATTTCACCAAAAAGTGCCTCAACCTCTTCAACCGCAGTATACTGGCTTTCATAAAAAGCCGTTCTTCCGTTTTCCTGCCGGTATGCCTTGTCAAGAAATTCATCACGAACTCTTCTTACATCCTGCACATTAACACCAATACCATACTGAAGACTGCCGGCTGAATTCTGGCCAATATTAAAATATTTGCTTGTTGAATAGGTTATCTGCTGTCTGGTATATCCCTGTGTATCAATATTGGATAAATTATGTCCCGTTGTATTAAGAGCTGTCTGTGCTGCTTTCAGTCCTGATACTCCTATATATAAACCAGCCATTCCTCCTGCCATGCTTTTTCACCGCCTTCTTCTATCAAAAATGTCTTCTGACGAAAAATGCAAAGCTCTTTACTGCTTTGCATCAAACGCGCCAGCACCATAATCCGTGCCTCCTGCACTATAAGCTCCCTTTGTGTAATTATTCGTTTCCGGAGCCATTTTAAGTCCTTTTAATAAATTCATCTCAAATTCTAATATTTCCATCGATTCTTTCATGAGAGCCTTGTTATTCTCATTAATACGAACCATTTTATCCAGTGTCTTTTTAAGTCTTGCATGAACGTCCTGAAGCTTCTTTTGTTCAACAGGCTGTTTCTTTAATAAATCAATCAGAACCTTTACCGTCAAATCCTTAGAATCAACATGTAAAACCCTGCATATGTCAGAAACCGTACTCTCTCTCTGTTTTTCCAGCAGATTAATCCTGTCAACAATTTCCTGTTCTCTGTTCATGATGTTCTGCATCTCTTCTATGTCATTCTTCACAATAGTTGAGGTCTTTTCAGTGGACAAGGACACAAGTACCGTGTACTCGGAATTTTCTTTTTCAAGAACATCAACTAATTCATCAATTAAACTTGCCACTTAAAAACCTCTCCTATAATGCCAGTTCCGATGAATACTCATCAACAATCTTATTGGCGAAATCCATTCCGCTGATATTATATGTTCCTGCACTCATCATGGCCTTAATCTCTGCTATCTTATCTTCTCTTACATCCGGTGCCTGGGCTACTGCTGCCTTTGCTGCCTGAAATTCCTTGCCAAACGTGGAAATCTCAACCTTGTCACTACCGTAAGAACTGCCTGCTGCCTTCGGTTTGTAATTGGTATTTGTCTGATAAACCTGGCTTATTGCATTGTAAGCATCAATACGCATAACTCATTCCTCCTTTATGCTTTTTTGATTTCTGTAATGATTATCGGAAGAACGTGCCAAAACATTAATAGCAATTTGCAAAATTATTTTAAATCATTCCTTATCCAGAAAATGCATCCTGTTTCCTTTACTGTGCATTCCCCTGTCATTCGGTATGTTATTAACCGCCTTGTAAAGATTACTCATCTGATTGCCCATTTCATTTCTGCACATGTCGCAGAAGCGTCCGGACTTTATCATTTTACCGCATCTTTCACATGCAATTCCGATTGGTGAATCATCTGCAAAACACAATCTCTCCTCACGAATCCATTTTTCCACCTGTCTTGGTGAAACATCCATTGCTTCCGTAATATCATTTATGGTACAGTGAGGATTATCTTCCACATATTTCTTAACCTCCTGGAATTTATCTTCCAGCTTATCAATACATGCCGGGCACAGATTCCTGTGCGCACCGCCTATGTAATTAAATAATCGTCCGCAATTTTTGCAATTCCTAACTTCCATCCTTCTTACCTCCTGTCAAAATCCATTTCCTATACATGCACTGGCAAAATATATTTCCTCCGCCCCACCTGCAATCAGGGCCTCGCAGCAGGCATCAATTGTTGCCCCTGTGGTATAAATATCATCCACCAGTAATACTTTCTTATATTCTACAATATTTGTAGTCAATTTAAAAGCATTTTGAAGATTTTTAACTCTTTCTTCATCATTTAATTCTTTCATTGCCCTGGTCATTCTCGTACGGATTAGAATCTTATGTTCCACCGGAATGTTAAGATTTCTTCCAAGCACGTCTGCAATAAGCCCCGCCTGGTTATATCCCCGTTTTCGATATTTTATTTTGTATAATGGAACCGGTATTATGACCTGCGGCTTCCACCGCCGGATAAGACAGCCATGGCGCTGTGCAATGGCGCTGCCAAAGAATTCGGCATATTCCCGTCTGTTTGAATATTTAAAACGATACATAGTCTGCTTAATTTTCTCATCATAGGCAAACACGCTAATCCCCTGCTTAAATAAATGTGCCTTATTCTGACAGTCACTACAATACTCTTCATTCATGGAATAAATCTGTTTTCCACATTTTAAGCATCTGGGGGTTCCAATGTAATGAAGTTTCTCATTACATTTCAGGCACACATTCCTGTTATTTTTTCCAGGAAGGTCCGGCAGTATTTCCTCACATACCGGACATCTTCTTGGATAAAAAAATCGCATTATTTCCAACTGCACACCTCTTTTATTCTTACATCAAGCGTCGAATATCTCTTCTGTTCACTGGAATTGTGTATCATCTGCTGGAAGACATCCTCTATTCCCACCATGCATACACACGTCTTCGCCCTTGTAACCCCGGTATACAAAAGATTTCTCGTCATAAGCATCTTCGGACCGCCAAGCATTGGAATGACAACCGCCGGATATTCGCTTCCCTGTGATTTGTGAATGGTAATGGCATAGGCAAGTTCCAATTCCTCCAGCTGTTTAAAATCGTAGGTGACAAATTTTCCTTCTTCAAATTCCACTGTCATTTCCTGGGCATAATTGCTGATATGTCTTATGATGCCTATATCTCCATTAAACACACCAAGCCCTTTTTCTTTTGGTATCCCGAACCGTCCGCGGATTTCCCATTCCATCTGATAATTATTCTTAATCTGCATAACTTTATCACCTTCACGGAAAATTCCATCACCAGACTCTTTTTCATTTTTTGTGTCATCCGCAGGATTTAGATATTCCTGTAAAACGCTGTTTAGTCTTTCCACTCCCACCGGGCCTTTTCTCATAGGGCTCATAATCTGGATATCCATCCTGTCTGCATGAACATAATCAGGCAGTTTTTCCTTTACCAGTGTTATCATGGCATTAATAATTGCATTGGCATTATCTCTTCTCAAAAAAAGAAAATCCCTGCTGTATTTATTTAATATTACTTCTTCACCGTCATTGATTTTATGGGCATTTACAATAATTTCACTTTCACTTGCCTGGCGGAAAATCTTCGTCAGCATAACCACATTAAAGCAGTGCGAGTTAATGATATCCTTTAATACATTTCCCGGTCCCACGGACGGAAGCTGGTTCACATCTCCCACAAGAATCAGCCGAGTTCCCACATTCACCGCACGAAGCAGGGAATGCATCAGATTGATATCCACCATGGACATTTCATCAATAATTACCACATCTGCTTCCAACGGATTACTTTCATTCCGCTCAAAACTGATTCCCTTATTGTCTTCCGGTGCTCCATTTAATTCCAGCATGCGATGAATGGTCTGTGCTTCATAGCCGGTTGTTTCCTTCATCCTCTTGGCAGCTCTTCCTGTGGGTGCCGCAAGTCGGATTTCCATTCCCTCTAATTCAAAATACCGGATAATGGCATTAATGGTTGTTGTCTTTCCCGTTCCCGGGCCGCCGGTTATCACAAGAAGGCCATTGCCTGCCGCTTCCCGGATTGCATTCCGCTGCATGGTATCCAGTTCGATTTCAAGCTCATGCTCAATATTCCGGATGCAGGCATCAAGCTCTATCTCCGGCACATCGTACTTAACATTCAGTTCTTTTAATTTGTCTGCCACCTTTAATTCCGTGTAATAATATACAGATGCATATACGATGTGTACGCCATCCAGATCCTTTAATACCACTTTTTTATCCATGGCAAGATCCATGATGTGTTTTTCAAAGTCTTCCGGCTTAATTCCAAGCAGTTCTCCCGCTTCTCTTACAAGTTCCTCCTGTGGCAGATACACATGCCCGTTATTAACTGCCTGTAAGAGCACATACATAATTCCACTCCGGATTCTGTACTCGGAATTTTCCCGTATTCCTGCTTTTGCAGCTATCTCATCAGCAATCTTAAAACCAATTCCGGATATGTCATCTGCAAGCCTGTATGGATTTTCTTTTATGATTGTATACATGGATGGTCCGTACTGACCATAGATTTTTACCGCCATGTTCATGGATACTCCAAGATCCTGCAGGAACATCATTGCCTTGCGCATATCTCTCTTTTCCATCATCTGGCTGGCAATCTCAAGAGCTTTTTTCTCACTGATTCCCTTGATTTTGGATAACTGTTCTGGTTCCTCTTCAATGATACGGAATGTATCTGAACCGAAGTGTTTTACAATTCTTGAAGCCAGTGCTTCTCCTATTCCCTTAATCGCACCGGAGCCAAGATAACGCTCCATGGAGATTTCATCTGCCGGAGCCTTTATTTCATATGTTTTAATCTGAATCTGTTCACCATATCCCGGATGTATTGTTTCATTTCCTGTAAGCTCAATAAATTCTCCTTCATTGATAAACTGAAATGTCCCCACACAAGTATGGTGTTCTCCGTCTGCAACAACCTCGAACACCGTATAACCGTTTTCCTCATTCCGGAATATAATGTTATCAATAAATCCTTCTAATGTAATCATCTGCTATAACTCGTAATTTCTCTTCATCTGCTCATAAAGCATCTGAGCAAGACCAAGACCTTCGCCCTTTTCTGTTGCCGTCTTGGCATACTGTGTCATCAGCTCATCCTGATAGTATTCCATCATTGTCTTGGAGGAAGATGATTCGTACTCATGCTCCGGCACCATTTTCTGCATGGATTTGAAAACCTGTTCCAGAAAATAGGATTCAAATTCCTTACAGACTCCCATCAATTCATCATCCGTTGCCACACTCAAATCCTTGGATAAAGTATCAGATAGCTTATCCGCCGCTGTATCTGTTGTTTGATATGTATTTAATGTATTCAATGCATTATCTATTGAAATACTCATATAAAACCTCCGGTATCATGATTCAAATATTATTTCTTAAGATTATTGGCAGTCTGCATCATTTCATCGGATGTGGTAATTGCCTTGGAATTCATCTCATATGCTCTCTGCGCCACAATCAGGTTAACCATCTCATCTGCTACCTGTACGTTAGAGCGTTCAAGATATCCTTGCTTCACCTTGCTCTTTTTCAGGTTATCGTATTCCGCCTCATTCATCGCAACACCGGATGCTTCAGATTCCATATAGGATGTTCCTGAAATCTTATTCAGTCCGGACGGGTTGGAGAACTGATATAACGCAAGCTTCACTCCGGTCTTCTGTGGATTATTCTGTGAATCCGGAAGACATACTTCACCGTCTGCATCAATGGTAATATCCTCTGTGGATAACCCTTCTTCAAAAGTAATTGCATTGCCGTTAGTATCAAGCACCGCAAGTCCTTCTGAATTGGTCAGCATGTGTCCGCCATTTCCCGAAACCGCAAGAAAGAAATTACCGTTCCTTGTATAAGCCGTCTCTCCATCCAGAGTTCTTAATGCAAAGAACCCCTCTCCGTCAATGGCAAAATCAAATGTACTGTCTGTCGGCTGAAATGCCCCCTGTGTAAAATGTGAAGTTATGGAAGAGTTCCGCACGCCAAGTCCAACCTGTGCTCCCACTGGCTTATTCTCCCCATTGGCACTGGTCGTTTTGGATGCAATCTCCTGATAAAGAAGTGATTTAAATTCTGCCGTTTCTGTCTTATATCCTACTGTATTTACATTGGATAAATTATTCGCTATTGTATCTACATTATTCTGCTGGGCAATCATTCCGGATGCCGCAGTCCATAACGATCTCATCATAATGTCCGCCTCCTGTCATACAAATTAAAGCTTTCCAAGTGTAACAACCTGACCCAGAATTTCATCCATTGATGTTTCTACCTTCTGTGCCGCTTCATAAGCCCGCTGAATTGTAATCATGCTGACCATTTCTTCAACAACCTGGACATTGGACATTTCAAGATATCCCTGATTAATCTGTCCCACAGCTTCTTTTTCCGTTGCTCCGTCAACCGTACGATACATATTTTCTCCGAATTTATCCAGATAATTATAATCTTCAAAGTCCGTAATCTTCAACTGATCCAATAATTCATTTCCATTATAAATATTGCCCATGGCATCGATGGTAATCTCTGCATCTGTTGGTAAAACAATCGGTCCATTCTGCCCAAGGACAAAATCACCATCCTTTGTAACCAGATTCCCTTCCTTTGTCAGCGTAAAGGAACCATCCCTTGTGTACATTGTAAATTCCTGACCTTTTTTATTCGTATAAGAAATGTTAAAAAAGCCATTCCCACCAATTGCCAGATCAAATGGTTCGCCTGTTTCACGAACAGAACCCTGACCATAATTGGTATATGTTTCACCTATTTTAACTCCCAGGCTCATGTTACCGATACCTCTGCGAACATAATTCTCCGAGGCATCATTAATTTTAATTGTAAGACATTCGTCAAACGCCTGCGACGTGGAACCTTCTTTTTTATAGCCAACCGTTGCCGCATTGGCAAGATTGTTCGTCGTCACTTCCAATCTCTGCTGCTGATTAAGCATACCCGTATACGCCGTATAAAGACCTCTTAACATATCACTTCACCTCTTGTCATGCCATCTCAGCATCCCTGCCCTATTAACAGGAACTTCCTGTTCCATAAACTACATAAGTATACTAAAAATCTTTATGCTCACTCAGGAATTCCACAAACTTACCGGTTCCAATGGCAACTGCCGTCATCGGATCATCCGCAACCATTGTTGTAATTCCTGTCTTAGCCTCAATTAACTCATCCAGACCCTGAAGCATGCTTCCGCCTCCGGTAAGGACAATACCTCTGTCCGAAATATCTGATGCCAGTTCCGGCGGAGTCTTTTCCAATACACTGTGAACTGCTTCCACAATCTGGGATGTTGTCTCGCGGAGAGCTTCCTCTGTCTCCTCTGATGTAACCGTAACTGTCTTTGGAAGACCGGTTACGAGATTACGTCCGCGCACATCCATGGTAAGCACTTCTGCCCGTGGATATGCACATCCAACCTTAATCTTAATATCCTCTGCCGTACGTTCACCAATGAGCAGATTATGTTTCTTACGCATGAAACGTACGATAGCCTCATCAAAATCATCCCCTGCAATCTTAATGGATGTACTGACTACCGTTCCACCCAGGGAAATAACTGCAATATCCGATGTTCCACCGCCGATATCAACAATCATGTTGCCACATGGTCTTGAAATATCAATTCCGGCTCCAATGGCTGCCGCAATCGGCTCTTCGATGATTGCAACCTCTCTTGCCCCTGCATTATAGGTTGCATCCTCTACCGCCTTCTTCTCTACTTCCGTAACGCCGCTCGGCACGCATACACTGATTCTTGGTTTCTTCAGGGTTCTTCTGCCAAGTGCCTTCGTAATGAAATACTTTAACATCTTCTCCGTAACGGTATAATCCGAAATAACTCCCTGTCTTAATGGTCTTACCGCTACTATATTTCCAGGTGTTCTTCCAAGCATTAATCTTGCTTCTTCACCAATTGCTTTTATCTTATTGGTATCTCTGTCAAATGCAACTACGGATGGCTCCTTTAACACAACACCCTTGCCTCTGATATACACAAGGATACTGGCAGTGCCAAGATCAATTCCAATGTCTGCTGTAAGCATTTGTCGTTCCCCTTTCTTATCAATTATCTATCCTGTTCCATAAAAATCATACGGTTAAAAACAAATTGCATAATTCGTCTAAATACCATTATATACAAAAAATGTAATTTTAAAAGGGGAAATTTTATTTTTTTTCGAGAATCTGATTCTCCTAGAGAAAATATCGGACAATTTGCTGAATAACTTTAGACTTTTTCACCGCCGGAATACATTTCTTAGTATTCCAGCCATGAAAAATTAGTATCACTGGTAAAATGAGCCACATTATATAAAACCAAAATATCTGTAACCTGATAAGTTTCAAGCACCTGACTGATTGGCATTTTGAGATAACGAAGATCAATGACAACCGTACGCGCATAATGATTTGCCACGAAAGGGACAAAACAATGGGCATAAGAATCTTTTATGACAAGCAAAGTCTCTCCATCCTGTCTTCCTCCGGTTGTGGTAATATCCACCACGGAATTATTGCCGTCCAGAAACACACTGTATTTATCCTTGGTCTCCAGCCGTTCGGGTGCATACAAGGAGTCCTTACGGCGCTCTCCCATGTTAATTTCAATATCATACCGGATATCATCCTTAATCTCATACAGATAAATTTCATCCGCCCGCTTTGCGATATGTACCTTGGAATAAATTGTGCCAAGGAAATCATCTGATGCAAGGCGGACTTCAAAATCACCGCTGCCATATGGTATAATACCAAGTGTTTCTGCCCATTGTCCATAGGCAAGAAACGCCCCATACGTGGTCCAGTGATGATCCGTCCGGTAGTATATATCTTCGTCTGCATGCGCCTTAAGTACATTCCGTACATCTACAAACGTACATTGTGCAGCATCCTTCATGTAACTAATATAGCTTTCCTGGTCAAATGTTTCCGCAAACGCCGGAAGCTTATCCTGTAAAACTGCTGCCGCCGTCGGAACAATCATCATGGAAACATGGTCTTTTCCAAGAATTTCTGCTTCCTTATCCAGAAATGCAAGCATCCTGTCCGCATTGGCATAAGCCTTTTCTTCGTCGATGTCATTCTGCATTTCAATCAGATAATCGTCCTTTCCCATATAAACACCGTTAATATCCTTTTTTCCAAGTGCAAGTTCCGTAACCGTCTTAATGCCAATCCACCGGTCACGCCCAACAAACTGGTCCGTAATATACTCTTCATAATCTGCGGAGAATTCGCCACTAAAGAAACTCTCTGCAGACAGCTTTGGTTTCTGCGCCAGATACCGGTTTTCCACCGGTGAAAATGTCTTATCCGGTTTTAACAGGCTTGCCGCCGTAAAAACAGCTATCAGACATAAAAAAGTCAGCACCGTCAAAAAAGTATTCAGTTTTTTTCTGGTTTTATTTAATAAATTAATTTTTTCCATTACTTTACCTTAAAATCTAAAATATAAAAACGGATTATATGAAGCATCCACAATAAACGCTACCGATAAAATAAAAACTGCAATCAGCATTACGTTGGTAATCACCCCGGATAACAGGGATTCCCTGCCAAGTTTATTGATAACCAGCTCATAAACCCTCTTCGGCAACTGGGTACTGGCAATAATCAGCACCACTAAAATCACGCCATAGCTGCTTAGAATATAAAGTGCCTTCTCATCCCATGCGCCAAATGCTCCCATGCCAAACATTTTTCCAATATATATCGCTCCGTCTTTCATGGCATCAAATGCAAAAATCATCCAGCTGATTAATACCAAAAACATGGTATATACATTTCGTACCCATCCCGGAAGCTTTTCCAGAAACTTCTTAAGCCATAGCTTTTCCACCACAAGAAGCAGACCAAAATAAATACCCCATATCATAAAATTCCAGCTGGCACCATGCCATATACCAGTTAGTGCCCAGACCAGAAGAATATTGCGGATCTGTCTGCTCCTGCTGCAACGGTTACCTCCTAACGGTATATAAACATACTCGCGAAACCATGTTCCAAGGGAAATATGCCATCGTCTCCAGAACTCTGTAATACTCCTTGATTCGTAAGGATAATTAAAGTTTTCATTAAACCGGAATCCAAACATCGCCCCAAGACCGATTGCCATGTCTGAGTATCCTGAAAAATCAAAATATATCTGAAAAGCGTATGCCAAAGCTCCTATCCACGCTGTAAGCACTGAAAGTTCTCCGTTTCCCAGTGAAAGATCCTTAATATTATCCCACAAAAGACCAATATTATTTGCAAGAAGTACCTTTTTCCCAAGTCCGGTAACAAATCTTCTCACGCCGTAGGCAAAACCGTCCCAGGTGACCATGCGGTTATTTAACTGCTCGTCCACTGTCTT
This sequence comes from Thermoflexaceae bacterium, assembly GCA_029226085.1. Classification (GTDB taxonomy): domain Bacteria; phylum Bacillota; class Clostridia; order Lachnospirales; family Lachnospiraceae; genus MGBC120314. The sequence goes on along the minus strand of JAQXXN010000207.1, from coordinate 3,048 downwards.
ATACTGCACAATAGGACCCGCTATCAGCTGTGGGAACAACGCTACATATGCACCAAAAGAAATAATATTTTTCTGGACCTTTGCATCGCCACGGTACACATCAATAGTATAGGACATTGTCTGAAAAGTGTAGAAGGAAATACCGATAGGCAGTCCCAGATTCAGATTGGCTATATGAAGTCCAAACAAATCATTCAGATTATTAATCAGGAAATCCGAGTATTTAAAAAAGCATAAAAGCGCCAGGTTGATCACAACTGATGATGCCACTGCCATCTGTGCCTTTTTTATCTGTCCTTTTTCCTTAAAACGATGTACCAGCATTCCATGTGTATAGTCCACTACTGTTGAAAACAGCATTAATACCACATATACCGGCTCACCCCATGCATAGAAAACCAGACTCATCAAAAACAGCACCAGGTTTTTTAATTTCCCTGGTGCTATAAAATATAGCAGTAATACAATTGGTAAAAATCGAAACAAAAACAACAGACTGCTAAAAACCATTTTCCCGTTCCTCTTTCATCACTCAAACCTCTGCTATGGAATGAGATTATTTTGCAAGCACATTTTTAATTGCTTCCAGCGCAATTTCATTCTGTTCATTGATGACATCCATCTCAAGCTTAGCCAGTTCATCTTCCGTCAGGTTCTTCCCCTCTGCCTCGGCAGCCTGTATTGCCTTAGAAGCCTCGTCCGCACCAAACTGTACGAACACAACATAATTTCCAAATACCTGTACCTGGGAGCACTGGATTTTTGGCAGATTCATTGGATACTGCATCAGTTCATTGATATTTCTGTCTCGGAACTGGTTTAACTTTTCCTCAACCTCTGCTTCCTTGCCCTCAACCGCTTTAATAACAATCAGAGTATCCACATTCACATTAATCATTGGAACCTTGTAAAGGAATTCTTCATACAGATCGGATGTTATTTCCAGACTTTCCAGGGAATCAAACTCCGCCTGCGGCCAGTAATTTTCTCCAAGTGCCTGTACGACGGCTGCTTCAATGTCTGCAACCGCAACATCATTTTTATATCCGCCTTCTGCCCCTTCCTGTACAGAAGAGGTTTCCTGTCCAACTACTGTGGTATTTTCATTATCCGGTGTAAACACGGCATTATTCTCTTCCTTTGCCTTGCCGCATGCTGCCAGCGCAGCACATAACATTCCTGTCAGAATTAACGATGTAACTTTCTTTAAATTTTTCATTATGCCCTCCATAAAATTATATTTCACACTAATATAGTTTTCCAAAAAAACCAAAGTGTTGCATCGTGCCAAAATTTTTTCAGCATGGTAATAGTACCATTATAACCATTTTTATGCAAGACATAATCTTTTTTATTGATTACTACTGATTTTTATGAAGATATTTTTCTTTTGTTGCCATGCCGCCGCGAATATGACGTTCACTTTTATTGACTGCCAGAATTTCCCTTGCCTGCCCTGCAAGCCCCGGATTAATCCGTGGTAATCTGGAGGTCACATCCATATGCACCGTACTCTTGCTCACACCGAATTTACGTGCCGTCTGGCGCACCGTTGCTTTATTGGCAATAATATATTCGGCGATGCTTACCGCTCTTTCTTCTATGTAACTTTTCAATGTGATGAACCCTCACAAATATGGTTGTTACATTGTATGCTTTTTCCAGTCAAGTATGACAAAATTGTTTTTTCCGAAAATCTATAAAAAATAATGTCTTTTTGTACTATGTAATGATATAATTTTACCAACAGGAGGTTATTTTAATGTTATTGAATGATTCAAATTCCACGAAAAAAGGATTAAACATAATAATTGTAGGCTGTGGTAAAGTCGGTGCCACCCTGACCGAACAATTAAGCAAGGAAGGTCATGACATTACCTTAATTGATAAGGATGCACAGGCTGTCCAGTCCCTTGCCGACATGTATGATGTCATGGGGTTTGTGGGTAATGGAGCCAGTTACAGCGTACAGATGGAAGCAGGAATTGAAAACACGGATTTAATCATTGCCGTAACCGATTCGGATGAGCTGAACCTGTTATGCTGTACTATTGCCAGACGTGTGGGAAACTGTGCCGCCATAGCCCGTGTCCGTACCCCGGATTACAGTGAAGAAGTCGGCTACCTTCGGGAGAAGCTGGGGCTTGCCATGATTATTAATCCGGAACTTGAGGCTGCAAGTGAAGTTGCACGTGTCCTCTACCTGCCAACTGCACTGGAGATTAATACTTTTGCCCATGGGCAGGCTGAAATGATTAAAATACAGATTCCGGAAGGGAATGTGATGCATGACCAGACCATTGCCCTCCTTGGCAGAAGTATTTCCGTAAAAATGTTGATTTGTGCCATTGAACGGGACGGTGAAGTTTTTATTCCATCCGGAAATTTTATTCTGAAGGCTGGCGACCGCATTTCCTTTATTGCCTCCAGACAGAATGCAAGAACTTTTCTTAAACAGGTGGGGTTCCAGACCAATCAGGTAAAAGACACCATGATTATCGGCGGCGGCAAAGCAGCCTATTATCTTGCCAAGCAGCTTCTTAACATGGGAATCGGAGTGAAAATCATTGAAAGTAACCGTGAACGCTGCGAAGAATTAAGTGTGCTTCTTCCAAATGCCATCATCATTAACGGTGACGGAACTGATGAAGAGCTTTTAAAAGAAGAGGGTATTGAGTATGTGGAATCCTTTGTTCCGCTGACCGGTCTGGATGAAGAAAACATCATGCTGACCCTCCACGCAAAGAAAATTTCCAAGGCAAAGGCAATTACAAAAATTAACCGTATTACTTTTAAAAACGTCATCAGCAGCCTTGATCTGGGAAGTGTTGTTTATCCACGCTACATAACCTCAGAAGCCATTATTGCCTATGTGCGTGCCAAGAAGGCTTCCATGAACAGTAATATTGAAACTTTGTACCATATGTTTGATTCCCGTGCCGAGGCGATAGAGTTTTTAATCGATAAGGAATCCGATGTGACAAATGTTGCCCTGATGAATCTTACGTTAAAGGATAATCTTCTGGTGGCACTTATCAGCCGGAACGG